>NZ_DATAGM010000255.1:0-7720 GCF_036263695.1 Phenylobacterium sp. | reverse complement strand
CGCTGAACGCGATCAATCGCGAGCTGTCGGTCGTCCAGAGCCGTATCGCCACCGGCCTGCGCGTGGCCAGCGCCAAGGACGATCCGTCCACCTGGGCCATCGCCCAGATGCAGCGCTCGGAGGTCGGCGGGCTTGAGCAGGTGAAGCTGTCCCTCAAGCGCGGCCAGTCGGTGCTCGACGTGGCCCTGATGGCCGGCGAGACCATCTCCGACCTGGTGCTGCAGATGAAGGACAAGGCCATCGCGGCCATGGACTTCCCGGTCGGCAGCACCGAGCGGGCGGCGCTCAATGAGGACTACCTGTCCCTGCGCCGGCGCATCGACCAAGTCGCCAACACCTCGGACTTCAACGGAATCAACCTGATCTCCGCCGGCGGGACCGGCGCGGTCCGCTCGCTTGCCGACACCAAAGGCGGGCGGATGGAGGTGGACCACATCGACCTGTCCACCACCGGCGCGGCGCTCACCGGCCTGCCGGCGGACCTGACCGGAGCGGTGGATTCCACCACGATCGAGGCGCTCAGCACGGGCTTGGCTAACGTCAGCAACGCGCTGGGGCGCTTCGGCACCGGCCATAAGGCGCTTCAGACGCACCTGGAGTTCGTGGAGAAGCAGCAGGACACGCTGCAAGCCTCAATTGGCCGGCTAGTGGACGCGGACCTTGCGAAGGAGAGCGCCCGCTGGCAGGCGCTGCAGGTGCGCCAGCAGCTGGCCATCATGGCCCTCTCCATGGCCAACCGTCAGCCCTCGATCATCCTGCAGCTGTTCCAGCAGCGCTGAGGCGCTACTGGATGCGTTCGACCTGGTAGCCGCGAGCCTTCATCAGGGCGGGCAGACCGTCGTCGCCCAGCAGGTGCAGGGCGCCGACGTTGACCAGTTGGACCCCCTCGCCGGCCATCTGGGCGCTGAGCGCCTCGGCCCAGGCGTGGTTCCGGCGCTTCAGGAGAGCGTCGTAGAACTGAGGCATGTCGGACTGCATCGCGCCGACCACTCCCTTATCCAGGCGGGTGACGTCGCCGCGGATCCAGGCGTCGGCGTGGGAGCCCTTGCGCACGCCCCGGCCGCGGCGCTCGGCGATGACGTCCACGAGGTACTGGAGCTCCACCTCCGGCGCCAGGCCGGCGAACATGCGGACCTGGTCCTCCATGGTCTCGAACGCGCGGATCGGCTTCGCCGCCTGGCGCGCCTGACGGGTGACGGTGATGTCGGCGCCGGCCTCGACGCTGGCGCCGCCGCCCCGCACCGGCTGCATGGAGAGCACCAGCGCCGCCGCCCAGGGGCGCAGGTGGTCGATCTTGTCGACCGTGAGGACGCCCTCGGCCAGGACGGCCTTGAGCTCCTTCAGCTGGCGCGGCGAAAGCCGGCTGCTCAGCGGCCGTTCCCGGTCGATCCCGTAGCGTTCGATCAGGTCGCTGATCACCCCAGGGTCGATCGGATCGACCACCGCCTCGAACCAGACCGCCTCGGCCTTCTGGTAGGCGGCCTCGTAGGCCGGCGTGCGCCAGTCGGCGCCGGGCTTGAGGGCGTGCATGGTGCCGAACAGGAAGATCTCGGAGTCGCCGTCGCGGACGACCCACATGGCCGGCGCCGCCTGAGCCGCAGTCGTCACCGTCAGCGCGGCAAGCGCGCCCATGGCGGCCAATGCCGCCCTTCCCCGAAACCGCACCCCGAAACCCTCGACCCGTCCGCCGCGACCCAGTTCTTGGGTCACGCACCCGGGGAGATCATATCCACGGCTTGAAGTGCTTGGATAGCTTCAGACCCTGCCTCTGGTAGTGCGACCCACGGTCGCCATAGAGCAGGCTCGGCCGCTCGGTCAGCGGCTCGTAGACCAGCCGGGCCACCGTCTGGCCATCCTCCAGCAGGAACGGCGTCTCGTGGCTGCGCACCTCGAGCACGGCCTTCGAGCCCAGCCCGCGGGCCTCCTCGGTTCCAAAGCCGGGATCGAAGAAGCCGGCGTAATGGACCCGGAACTCCCCGACCGACGGGTCGATCGGGGTCATTTCGGCCGCCTCCATCACGGGGATCTCGATCGGCTCCTTGGAGGCCAGGATGTAGAACTCGCCCGGGTCGAGCAGCAGCTGGCCCTGGTAGGGCTTCAGCGCCTCCCAGTAGTCGCGCGGGTCGTGGCCGTCCTCCTTGTCGAGGTCGATCACCCCGGCGTGGCGGCGGGCTCGGAAACCGGCGACGCCGTTGGAAAGGTCGACGCCGACGCTGCGGATCGACAGCCGCTGCGGCTCGCCGCGCTTCAGCCGCAGCTGGTTGAGCCGCGTGCCCATCCGCACCAGCACCGAGAAGGTCTGCGGCGCGATCTCGATGTACGCCGGGCCCTCGTAGCCCTCGACCACGTCGTCGAAGGCGATGCCGTTGTCGGTCAGCAGGCGCACGAAGACGTCCACTCGGCCCGTGGAGCTCTTCGGGTTGGCCCGGGCCGAGACGCCGGCCGGCAGCTTCAGCCGCTCCTGCAGCTCGGCGATGTAGACGCAGCCGCGCTCCAGCACCGCGCCGCGGGTCAGGTCGAGCTCGTGCATGGCGACGGCGGCCATCCGCTCGGCCACGGTGCGCCCCCGGCCCGGCAGGAAGGAGGCGCGCACGCGCCACACCCGGGCGCCCAGGCGCAGGTCGAGACTGGCCGGCTGGACCTGGTCCTCGTCGAAAGCCGTCGCCGCGGTCACGGCGCCGGTCTCCAGCAGGGCTTCGATGGACTGGGCGGGCAGAATGCCGGCCGGGCTGTTCTGGATCATGGGCCGGCGACGATCACCGCTCCGCGCGAGTCTGGCAAGGCGACGAGATTTCCTGGGCCGACAATGAGATCGCCAAGCTTGACGGAGACGGGCGCCTGCCGTTGATGGCGCCCGCGCCGGACGGCGAAGGAGACGTGCGATGGCCGAAGATCCCAAGGACTGGCAGCTCGAGACGCGGCTGGTGCGTGGCGGCATGGCGCGCACCCCGTACGGCGAGATCTCCGAGGCCCTCTTCCTCACCCAGAGCTTCGCTTACGAGAGCGCGGCGGCGGCCAACGCCCGGTTCGCCGGGGATGATCCGGGCTTCATCTATCAGCGCTTCGGCAACCCGACGACGCAAATGTTCGAGGACCGGCTGGCCCTGCTCGAGGGCGCCGAAGCCTGCCGCGCGACCTCGTCGGGGATGAGCGCCGTGCAGGTGGCCCTCTCCGGCCTGGTGCGCGCCGGCGACCACATCGTGGCCGGCCGGGCGCTGTTCGGCTCCTGCCGCTGGATCGTCGCCGAGTGGCTGCCGAGGTTCGGGGTGGAGACCACCTTCGTCGACGCGGTCGAACCCTCCGAATGGCGCAACGCCGTGCGGCCCAACACCAAGGCGTTCCTGGTGGAGAGCCCTGCCAACCCGTTGCTGGAGGTCACGCCCATCGGGGCCGTGGCGGACCTGGCCAAGGAAATCGGCGCCAAGCTGGTGGTCGACAACGTCTTCGCCACGCCGATCTTCCAGAAGCCGCTGGCGCTGGGCGCCGACGTGGTCGTCTATTCCGCCACCAAGCACATCGACGGCCAGGGTCGTGTGCTGGGCGGAGCGATCCTGGCCGGCGCCAAGCTGATCGACGAGGCCTACCGCGACATCCTGCGGCACACCGGCCCGGCGCTGTCGCCGTTCAATTCCTGGGTGCTGCTGAAGGGCCTGGAGACGCTGGAGCTGCGCGTGCGGCGCCAGACCGAGAACGCGGCCAAGGTCGCCGACATGATCGCCTCGCACGCCAAGGTCAGGAACGTCGTCTACTGCGGCCGGCCGGACCACCCGCAGGCCGGCATCATCGCCAACCAGATGAGCGGCGGCGGCAACGTGGTGGCCTTCGACCTGGGCGACCAGGCGGCGGCCTGGCGCTTCCTCGACGCCCTGCAGATCGTCGACATCTCGAACAACCTCGGCGACGCCAAGTCGATGGCCACCCACCCCTGGACCACCACCCACCGCTCCATGCCCGACGCCGCCAAGCTGGAGATCGGCCTCACCGACGGCTGGGTGCGGATGAGCGTCGGCCTGGAAGCGGCCCAGGACCTCTCGCGCGACGTGGAGCGGGCGCTGGATAGGGCCTGAAGAACCATAGACCTCTCCCTCCGCAAGCGGAGAGAGAGGGTTGGGAGAGGGAGGCTCCGGCCCAGGCGCCGGCAGCCCTCCGCCCCCTCACCCTACCCTCTCCCCGCGGGGCGGGGAGAGGTCTTGTCTACCTACGCGTTCTCCAGAGCGCCCGGCTCGATGGCGTACACGCGGCTGCAGTATTCGCAGGTGACGTGGATCCGGCCGTCCGGCTCGATCATGTCGGCCCGCTCGTCGGGGCCGAAGGAGCGGAGCACCGTCTCGATGCGGTCCTGCGAGCAGCGGCAGAAGGCCTTCAACGGCTTGTCCTCGAACACCCGCACGCCATCCTCGTGGAACAGCCGCCAGAGTAGGGTCTTGGGCGCCAGCGAAGGGTCGATCAGCTCGTCCTCGCCGAGGGTTTCGAACAGCGCCTGGGTGCGCTCCCAGGCCTCGGTGGTGGAGCCGCGCGCCTGGTCCTCGGCGATGTTCTGGATCAGCACGCCGCCGGCCCGGAAGGCGAGCCCCTCGCCGACGTCGGCTTGGCCGACGGCCAGCCGCACTCGCGTCGGGGTCTGCTCGGATTGGGCGAAATACTGCTCGGCGCACAGCGCCAGGGTCTCGCCCTCGATGGCGGTGACGCCCTGGTAGCGGTCCATGTCCTGGCCCTGGTCCACCGTCATGATGAACACCCCGTCGCCCAGCAGGGTGCGCGCGCCGGGCCGGGCGAAGCCCTTGGCCGCCTCGGCCACCCCGTCCGCGTCGAACCGGCAGTAGCCACGCACGGCGCCGGTGGTGTCGTAGTCCGCGACCACATAGCGCACCGGGCCCGAGCCCTGGGCCTGGACGATCAGCCGGCCCTCGAACTTCAGGTTGGAGCCCACCAGGGCCGCAAGCGCGCAGCACTCGCCCAGCAGGTTGGCCACCGGCTCCGGATAGGCGTGGCCGGTGAGGATCTCATCGATGGCGGGGCCGAGGCGGACCAGGCGGCCGCGTACGGGCTCGCCTTCGATCTGGAAGGCGCCGACCAGGTCGTCGGGAATGCGGGTGTCAGGCATTTGCGGCCATATAGGGTGCGCCCGACGTGGTTTCGAGCGGGACCGTCAGATCACGCCGAAGCACCAGGCCAGGATCGACTTCTGCGCGTGGATGCGGTTCTCGGCCTCGTCCCAAATGAGGGACTGGGGCCCGTCCATCACCTCGTCCGTCACCTCCTCGCCGCGGTGGGCGGGAAGGCAGTGGAGGAAGACGGCCTCAGAGCTGGCCTCGCGCATCAGGGCGGCGTCCACCTGATAGGGCTCCAGCGCCTCCAGCCGCTCGTCGTGGTCGGTGTCGCCCATGGAGACCCAGGTGTCGGTGACCACCACGTCGGCGCCGCGGACCGCCTCGCGCGGATCGTCGGTCATCTCCACCTGCCCCTGCTCCTGGGCTGCCCGGGCCAGGTCGACGAGGTCGGGGTGATAGACCGCCGGACAGGCGATGTTGAGCTTGTAGCCGAGCTTGGGCGCGGCGTGGATGAAGCTGGAGCAGACGTTGTTGCCGTCGCCCACCCACGCGATCGTCTTGCCGGCGATCTGCCCGCGATGCTCCTCGACGGTCATGATGTCGGCCAGGATTTGGCAGGGGTGGGCGCGGTCGGAGAGGCCGTTGATGATCGGCACCGAGCCCGACAGGGCCAGCCGCTCCACGTCCTCGTGCCGGTTGGCGCGGATCATGATCGCGTCGACCATCCGCGAGAGCACCTTGGCGGTGTCCTCGATGGTCTCGCCGCGGCCCAGCTGCATGTCGGCCGAGGTGGAGATGATCACCGCCCCGCCGAGCTGGCGCATCGCCGCGTCGAACGAGAACCAGGTGCGGGTCGAGTTCTTCTCGAAGATCATCGCCAGCGTGCGGTCCTTCGCCGGTGCATCGGCGTCGACGCGGCCCTTCGGCCAGCCGAGCCGGGCCTTCTTGCGCGCGTGGGCGTCGTCCAGGATGGCGCGGATGTCCGCCGCCTCCAGCTTCCAGAGGTCGACGAAGTGTCTGACGGGTAGGGTCATGTCTTGGTTTCCGTCCCAACGCCGCTCGCCCCGCCGAGGCGGGGAGAGCGGAGGGATTGAGCAGGGCGGCTAGGCTGCGGCCTTGGCCTTCTGGCGGGCGGTCTCGCGGGCGCGTTCGAGCTTCTCGACCGCCTCGCGGGCCTCGTCCTGGGTGAGCACGAGCGGCGGCAGCAGGCGCACGCAGTTGTCGCCGCCGCCGGCCACCAGCAGCCGCTCGTCGCGGGCGTGCTGCATGAACTCGCGGTTCGGCGTGGCGAGCTTGATGCCGATCAGCAGGCCCTTGCCGCGGATGTCGACGACGACGTCAGGATAGCGTTGCTGCAGGCCCGAGAGCTGCTGGGTGAAGTAGCCGGCCACCTCGCGGACATGGGCCATCAGCTCGGGTCGGGCGAGCTCCTCGATGGCGGCCAGGCCTACGGCCATGGCCAGCGGGTTGCCGCCGTAGGTGGAGCCGTGCGAGCCGACGCTCATGCCGGCGCCGGCCTCGGCGGTGGCCAGGCACGCCCCGACCGGGAAACCGCCGCCCAGCGCCTTGGCGATCGCCATGATGTCAGGCTGCGCGCCCTCCACCCAATCGTGGGCGAACAGCTTGCCGGTGCGTCCCAGGCCGCACTGGATCTCGTCGTAGATCAGCAGCACGCCCGTTTCGTCGCAGAGCTGGCGCAAGGCCCGGAGGCTGGCTTCGGACAACGCGCGGGCGCCGCCCTCCCCCTGCACCGGCTCGATGATGATGGCCGCCGTCGTCGGCCCGACCGCAGCGCGCAAGGCGTCCAAGTCGTCGTACGGCAGCTGGATGAAGCCCGGCAGGCGCGGCCCGAAGCCTTCGAGGTAGGCGGCGTTCCCCGAGGCGTTCACCGCCGCGATGGTGCGGCCGTGGAAGCTGCCCTCGAAGCCGATGATGTCCACCCGCTCCGGCGCGCCGTTGGCCCAGTGGTGCTTGCGGGCGGTCTTGATGGCGCACTCGATCGCCTCGGCGCCCGAGTTGGTGAAGAACACCACG
Source organism: Phenylobacterium sp. (assembly GCF_036263695.1). Classification (GTDB taxonomy): domain Bacteria; phylum Pseudomonadota; class Alphaproteobacteria; order Caulobacterales; family Caulobacteraceae; genus Phenylobacterium. The sequence goes on along the minus strand of NZ_DATAGM010000255.1, from coordinate 635 downwards.
TCGGCGAAGGTCAGCTCGCACAGCCTGGCGGCGAGCTTCTCCTGACCCGGGATCGTGAAGATGTTGGAGACGTGCCAGAGCTTGTCGGCCTGGTCCTTCAGCGCCTGGACCAGCTTGGGATGGCTGTGGCCAAGCGCGTTCACCGCGATGCCGGCCAGGCAGTCGAGGTAGGCCTCGCCGTCGGCGGTGAAAAGTCGCGAGCCCTCGCCTCGCTCGAACGCCAGCGGGGCGCGATTGTAGACGCCCATGATGTGGTCGCTGGGAACGGGCGCGGCTTGCGTCGCGGTCTTTTCGGTCACCGGAGAGGCCCTCCAAAAGACGAACATCCCCGCCGCGTGGCGACGGGGACTGGAAGGCTGCACCTTTTCGTCGCAGGAGGCCGCGCTGTCAATGACCTGGGGCCACAGGGCCGCCGCTCGTTATGGGCGCCTGCGCCCTTCCGTTTGGCGAGCCGAGCTTCGCTGGTTAGCGTTGGAGCTGCGGAGTGGAGTCATGATCGAAGTCCTGCCGGCGCCCGACCACGTGCTGGCCTACCGCCTCGCCGGCCACGTCAGCGCATCCGACTACGACCGGATCATCGAGACGGTTGAGGAGAAGCTGAGGGGCTACGAGACCGTCGGGGTGTTCGCCGACAT
>NZ_DATAGM010000254.1:0-2247 GCF_036263695.1 Phenylobacterium sp. | reverse complement strand
CCTCGGTGTGACGCCGAGGGCGTTCAGGCCCGACACCAGGCTGGCCAGCGAGGCGCCCTCCTGAAGGGTGATGAACTGCTTGCCCGTCTCCTCGTCCACCACCACGTCGGACTGGGGCACCACCACGGTCTCGCCGCGGCTGAAGCCCTCCGGCTGGCTGACGACAGGATACTCGCCGATCTTGATAGTCAGGTTGCCCTGGGCGATGGCGACGGTCGAGACGCGGACGTTCTCGCCCATCACGATCACGCCGTTGGTCTCGTCGACGACAACCTTGGCCGCGTTGTCGGGCTGCACCGACAGGTTCTCCACCTGGGCCAGGAAGCTCGGCATGTCCTGGCCGGCCGGCGGGCGAATGGCGACGATGGTCGGGTTCTCGGCGTAGGCCGTACCGGGGAACTTGGCGTTGACCGCGCCGGCGATCCGCTGGGCGGTGGTGAGGTCGGGATTGCGCAGGGTCATCCGCAGCTGGCCCATCGAGGCCATCTGGAAGCCGATCTCGCGCTCCACCAGCGCGCCGCCGGCGATCCGGCCGGCGGTGGGCACGCCCTTGGAGATGGAGGAGCCGGAGGCGCCCTGGGCCGAGACCGAGCCGGTGGCGACGGTTCCCTGCGCCACCGCGTAGGCCTGGCCATCGGCGCCCAGCAGGGGGGTCACCAGCAGCGAGCCGCCCTGCAGGCTCTTGGCGTCGCCCATGGCCGAGACCGACACGTCCACCGGCGAGCCGGCGGCGGCGAACGGCGGCAGCTTGGCGGTGACCATCACCGCGGCGACGTTCTTGGTGTTGAGGTTGGCGTCGCGGACGTTGACGCCCAGCCGCTCGAGCATGGCTTCGAGGCTCTGGCGGGTGAAGGGGGAGTTGCGCAGGGAGTCGCCGGTGCCGTTCAGGCCCACCACCAGCCCGTAGCCGACCAGCATGTTCTCCCGCACGCCTTCGAACTCGACCACGTCCTTGATCCGCGAGGCGGCGGCGGCCGGCCCGGCGGCGAGACCCGCCGTCAGGGCGGCGATGGCGAGGATCGAAAGGGTGCGACGCATTGGGAACTCGTAGGAACTTGGGCCCGTTCGCTGTCTGCGAGCCGCGTGCCAACCTGGCGCCGCCGGAATCCCTTAACAGAGTCAATCGAGTGGCGGGGCAGGGCCGCCACGCCCCAAGTCCGCCCTGCGGCAAAAGCTGCCGGGCGTTAACCTTGATCTAATGCGGCGAGGAAGAGACTGCCCACCTGACGAGCGAGTCAGGCAAAGTAGGCTTGCATGAAGGTCAGCGGCACCAAGGGCGTCGGATCCACAACGGGCAGCAGCGGCGCGTCCCGCCCGGCTGGCGGTGGATCAGGCTTTCGGATCAACTTTCCTCAGGAGGCGGCCGGCCCGGCGCCGGTCAGCGGCGCCTCCGGCGTGACGGGCGTCGCCAGCGTCGATGCGCTGCTGACGCTGCAGGCCTCCGGCGGGCCGCTTGAGCGCCGCCGGCGCGCGGTGGGCCGGGCCGGTCGGATCCTCGACGTCCTCGACGAGGTGCGCATCGCGCTGCTGGGCGGGAACCTCACCCTCGGGGCGCTGGAGCGCCTGCAGCGCGCGGTTCGCGAGGAGCGCGACCGCACCGACGATCCGGCGCTTGAGGGCGTGCTCAACGAGATCGAGTTGCGGGCGGCCGTCGAACTCGCCAAACACGAGCGTGCGACGCGTGCGGCCTAAACGCTCGGTTAACGCGACCTTCATTGAACGGCGGTCGTTTTGCGCTATAAGCCCCTCGCCAAGAACCAGGGGGATTTCGTCCAGGGGCGTGAGGTGTCTATGAAGGCAGCCGCTGTTTTGGCTAGCGCCGATGAACAAGAGTATCGTCCTTCCGAGGGCGAGGAGTTCATGAATGAGCGCCAGCTCGAGTACTTCAAAAAGAAACTGCTAGCGTGGAAGGAAGACATCCTTCGCGAGTCTCGCGAAACGCTGTCTCACCTTCAGCACGAAACCGAGAACCATCCCGACCTGGCCGATCGCGCCTCGTCGGAAACCGATCGGGCTCTCGAACTTCGCACGCGTGACCGTCAACGGAAGCTGATCTCCAAGATCGACGACGCGCTTCGGCGCATCGAAGACGGCAGCTACGGCTACTGTGAGGAGACCGGCGAGCCGATCGGCTTGGCCCGACTTGAAGCGCGGCCCATCGCCACCCTGAGCCTCGAAGCCCAGGAGCGGCATGAGCGGCGCGAGCGGGTCCACCGCGACGACTAGGGAAGGGGCCTTCGGGCCCCT
>NZ_DATAGM010000253.1:0-4223 GCF_036263695.1 Phenylobacterium sp. | reverse complement strand
ACCCACTCCTTGCCCTCGAGCGTTGCACGGGTCTTGAAAGTCAGCGGGTCGGAGCCGCCGGTAGGCTCGGACATGGAGAAGGCCGAGCGGATCTCGCCGTTCAGCAGCGGCTTCAGCCAGCGCTCCTTCTGCTCCTCGGTGCCGTAGTGGGCGATGATCTCGGCGTTGCCGGTGTCGGGGGCCTGGCAGCCGAAGACGGAGGGGGCGAGGCCGTTACGGCCGAGCTTTTCGTTGAGCAGCGCCAGCTTCAGCTGGCCGTAGCCCTGGCCGCCGAGCTCGGGGCCGAGGTGGCAGGCCCACAGGCCCTGCGCCTTCACCTTTTCCTGCAGGGGCTTGATGAACTTCTCGCGGCCGAGGGGCCCGTGGGCCGCCATGCCCAGGTGCGAGAGGGGCTCGACCTCCTCGCGCATGAACTCCTCGACCCAGTCGAGCTTCTTCTGGAACTCCGGATCGGTCTCAAAATCCCAAGCCATTGACGTCCTCCATAGACCGCCCCGGCGGTCCCATTTTCGAATATCGGGTACGGCAACGGGTGCGCTCCGCCCTTGGGAGCATTATCAAACGCATGTTCGGCTTACGCAACGTCCGCGTTGCGGGAGGGGCCTCAGGCCGGCTCCGGGTGCGCCCAGGCCGCCCGGATCAGCTCCTCAAGAATGGCCATGTCCACCTCCGCCAGCTTCTTGATGTAGAGGCAGCCGACGCCGGTGGTGTGCTTGCCCAGACGCGCCAGCAGGCTCTCCTGCTGGGCCGCGTTGCACGAGAGGTAGAAGACCAGCGCGCCCTTGCGCGGCGAAAAGCCGATGCGCGAGGTCTCGCCCGTATGGCCGCTGGCGTAGCGGTAGGCGTGCCGGCCGAAGCCGATGATCGAAGGACCCCACATCTGCGGGTCCTCGCCGCTCACCTTGCGCATCAGCTCGCAGACGACCCTGCCGTCCTCCCGTCGCACCGCCGGCTCGACGCGGTCCAGGAAGGCCGCCACGTCGGCCTCGGTGGGACGGGTCTTGGCTTCGTAGGGCATGGGCGAAGCTTCCACCCCGCGCCGCGGAGGCGTCAAGCCGCCCAGAATGGGAGGAGGTGGTGAACGGCGCTTTCCGCATCGCACGCTCCCCCGCTAGGTTGCCGCGACAAGTAGCGAGGAGCGCGTATGGGCAAGGCGGCGGCGCAAGGGTTCTCGGCCGAGCGGCTGGGGCGGATCGACCGGTTCATCGAGGAGAAATACATCGCGCCCGGGCGGCTGCCCTGCGCCCAGTTGGTGATTGCCCGCCGGGGCGAGGTGGTGCACGAGACGGTGCTGGGCCAGCGCGACCTTGAGCGCGGCCTGCCTTGCGAGGCGGACACGATCTTCCGCATCTACTCGATGACCAAGCCGATCACCTCGGTCGCCCTGATGATCCTGGTCGAGGAGGGCAAGGTCGCGCTGGACGATCCGGTCGAGCGCCACATCCCCGAGTGGAAGGACCTGGGCGTCTACGCCGCGGGGAATGTGGGCGCCTTCGCGACCACCCGCCCGGCCCGGCCGATGCAGGTTGTCGACCTGATGCGCCACACCTCCGGCCTGACCTACGGCTTCCAGAACCGGACCATGGTGGACTACGCCTACCGCAAGACCGGCGTCGGCGAGATGGGCGGCCAGCTCACCCTCGAAGGCTTCATCGACCAGCTGGCCAAGCTGCCGCTGGAGTTCTCGCCGGGCGAGGCCTGGAACTATTCGGTCTCCACCGACGTGGTCGGCTACCTGGTCCAGAAGATCTCCGGTCAGCCGTTCCAGGACTTTCTGAAGCAGCGGATCTTCGACCCCCTCGGCATGAACGAGACGGGGTTCGAGGTCCCCGCCGGGCAGGAGAAGCGGTTCTCCGCCTGCTACAACATCACCCCCAAGGGCGGCCTGAAGCTGCAGGACGATCCGACCACCAGCGGCTACCTGGCGCCGCCGGCCTTCTACTCCGGAGGCGGGGGCCTGGTCTCCACCACCGCCGACTACCTGAAGTTCGCCCAGATGCTGCTGAACCGCGGCGCGCTGAACGGCGTACGGCTCATCGCGCCGAAGACGTTGCAGCTGATGGCGTCCAACCACCTGCCGGGCGATGCGGACCTCACTCAGATGTCCCGCTCGATGTTCTCGGAGAGCACCAACGCCGGGGTCGGCTTTGGCCTCGGCTTCGCCGTGGTCATGGACCCGCCCAAGACCCTGATCCCCTGCTCCAAGGGCGAGTTCTACTGGGGCGGCGCCGCCAGCACCGCTTTCTGGGTCGATCCGGTGGAGGAGCTGACCGCCGTCTTCATGACCCAAGCCATGCCCTCCAGCGGCTATCCTATTCGGCGGGAGCTTCGGACTCTCGTCTACGCGGCGCTGGAGGAGCCGAACGGCTAGCGGCCTCGAGGGCCTCGCTCTCCTCCGGCGGCGGCCCCCCGCCGAGCCCGGTGTCCACCGGCTCGCCGCGGGGGATGCCGCCCAACAACTGGGCCTTCCGCCAGCCGCCGAACAGGAAGTAGCCCACCGCCAACAGGCAGGAAGTGATCGAGCCGAGCGGGAAGCTCCACCACACCGCCTCGGCGCCCAGGACCGGCTCCAGCAGCAAGGCGAAGGGCACGCGCACGCCCCATAGCGACAGCGCCATGAAGAGCAGCGGCATCATCACCGCGCCGGTCGCCCGAACCACGCCCGAGAGCGCGAACGCCACGCCGAACGGAATGAAGCCCCACAGCACGATGGCGTTGATGTGGATGGCGATGGGGATTGACGGGCTGCCGGCCGGCAGGAAGAGTCGCAGGATGATCGGCTCGATCAGGTAGATCACGACGACCGGGCCGGCGCTGAGCAGAGCGGCGTAGAGCGAGCCCATGCCGGCGATGCGGTTCACCCGGTCCATCCGGCCGGCGCCGACGTTCTGGGCGGCCATGGACGACACCGCAGCCCCCATCGCCATGGCCGGCATCTGCACATAGGTCCACAGCTGCACCGCCGCGGCGTAGCCGGCCGCCGTCGCCGAGCCGTAGCGGTTGACGAAGCTGATCATCACCACCGCAGCCCCGGAGATCACGAGCATCTGGACGGCCATTGGCAGCCCCTTGGTCACCAGGGTGCGGATGATCGCGAGCTCCGGCTTCAAGAGCTTGAACTCGTGCGGCCACAGCACCAGCACGCTGCGGGTCCGGTAGAGGAAGACCAGGATCGCCCCCAGCACCACGGTCTGGCTGATCAGGGTCGCGGCGGCCGAGCCGGCGATCCCCATCCGCGGCGCAGGCCCGTACCCGGTGATCAGGATCGGGTTCAGGATCACGTCTAGCCCGACTGCGGCGAGCGAGAACCAGAAGGGGCTGCGCGAGTCCCCAGCCCCCCGCTGCGCCATCATCAGGAAGGAGAAGAAGTACATGAACGGCATGGCCATGAAGATCACCCGCAGGTAGGTGATCGCCTCGGCCCTGGCGTCCGCCGGCGTGTCCATGGCGGTCAGGATGGTGGGCGTCAGCAGCCAGCCGCCGACCCCCACCGACAGCGACAGCACCACGAAGAAGCCGGTGCTGGTGCCGATCACCCGCTTGACCATCGCCTCGTCGCGCGCGCCGATCGATTGGCCGATCATCAGGTTGGCGGCCATGCTGATGCCGAACACCGCGCCCAGCATGAGGAACAGGATGTTGTTGGCGTTGGCGGTCGCGGTCAGCGCCGCCTCGCCCAGCACGTGGCTGACCCAGATGGCGTTGGCTGTCCCGTTCAGCGACTGCAGGACGTTGGAGCCCATCACCGGCAGGGAGAACAGGATCAGCGTCTTGCCGATCGGCCCCTGCGTCAGGTCCTTGGCCCCGCCTCCCGGGCGGAAGCCGGCACGTGCGGGGCCCGGCCGTTCCAGCGATTCGCTCTTGCCCGTCACGTCCATCCCCAGCGCAGATCCGCGCCCTGCGCCGGCTTCTTGAGGCGGCCTGGCGCCCGCGACGGCGCACACTACTGGGAAACGGACGAGCTTGGACCCTATGGGCCGCGAGGCGCGGCCTCAAGCCGCGGGCTCAGATTTGAGCCGGCGCCGATCTCCTGTTAGACCCTGCCGCCAAGCCAAAGCGCCCCGGGCGCTCCAGAGACGAAGGCTGCGACAGACCTCATGAAAATCCTCATCACGGGCGGCGCCGGCTTCATCGGATCGGCCGTCGTGCGCAAGGCGGTCGAGTGCGGCCACGAGGTGGTGAACCTCGACGCCCTCACCTATTCCGGCAACCTGGCCAACGTC
>NZ_DATAGM010000252.1:0-18123 GCF_036263695.1 Phenylobacterium sp. | reverse complement strand
GTCGGCGGCGACCGCGACGGCAACCCCTTCGTCACCGCCGAGGTCATGCGCCAGGCGCTGCGGCGGCAGTCGCGGGCGGCGCTGCGCGCCTACCTGGAGGGGGTGAACCAGCTGGGGGCGGAGCTGTCGCTGTCCTCGCGCCTCGTTGAGGTGACCCCGGAGCTGCGCGCCCTGGCCGACGCGGCTCACGACGCCTCGCCGCACCGGGCGGATGAGCCGTACCGGCGCGCGCTCACCGGCGTCTACGCGCGGCTGGCGGCGACCTATGTGCGGCTGACCGGCGAGCCGCCGCCGCGCCGGCCGCAGCACGAAGCCGAGCCCTACGGCTCGCCCGCGGAGCTGAAGGGCGACCTGCAGACGGTGCTGGGCAGCCTGGTGGCCATGCACGGCGAGGCCTTCGCCGAGGGCGCGCTGCCGGACCTGATCCGCCAGGTGGACGTGTTCGGCTTCCACCTGGCCTCGCTGGACATGCGCCAGAACTCGGCGGTGCACGAACGGGTCGCCGCCGAGCTGCTGCGCAAGGCCGGCGTCGTGGAGCGGTACGAGGAGCTGGACGAGGCGGCCCGGTGCGAGGTGCTGCTGCGCGAGCTTCAGCACCCGCGGCTGCTGGCCTCGCCGTTCACGGCCTTCAGCGAGGAGACCCAGAAGGAGCTGGAGATCCTCCGCACCGCCGCCGAGATCCGCCAGCGTTACGGCCCGGACGCGATCCGGGTCTACATCGTCTCCAACACCACCTCGGTTTCGGACCTGTTGGAGGTCTATCTGCTGCTGAAGGAGGTGGGCCTGTTCGCCCCCGGATCGCCGCCCAGGGCCGAGGTGTTCGCCGAGCCGCTGTTCGAAACCATCGGCGACCTGCGGGCGGCGCCGGAGACCATGGCCGCCTACCTGGCCCAGCCGCTGATCCGCGAGATGCTGCGGCCGGTGGGACTGCAGGAGGTGATGATCGGCTACTCGGATTCCAACAAGGACGGCAGCTATCTCACCTCCACCTGGGAGCTGCACAAGGCCTCGCGGGCGCTGGTGGGGGTGGCCGCTGAGGCGGGCCTGCGCCTGCAGCTGTTCCACGGCCGAGGCGGGGCGGTGGGGCGTGGCGGCGGCTCCAGCTTCGAGGCGCTGCTGGCCCAGCCGGCCGGCACGGTCGGCGGGCGCATCCGCGTGACCGAGCAGGGTGAGGTGGTGGCCAACAAGTACGCCGACCCGGAGCTGGCCCGGCAGAGCCTGGAGACGCTGGCCACCGGGGTGGTGCTGGCTTCGCTGCGCAAGGAGGGGGCCGGCTTCTCGCCGCTGGTGGGCGAGACCATGGACGCGCTCGGCGAGGCGGCCATGCGGGCCTACCGCGAGCTGGTGTACGAGACGCCCGGGTTCGCCGACTACTTCTTCCAGGCCACCCCCGTGACCGAGATCGCCGACCTCAACATCGGCAGTCGGCCGACCTCGCGGCAGGCGACCCGCACCATCCAGGGGCTTCGGGCCATCCCGTGGGTGTTCTCCTGGTCCCAGACGCGGACCATGCTGCCCGGCTGGTACGGGTTCGGCTCGGCGGTGGCCCGCTCCGGTGTGAGCCTAGCTCAGCTGAAGGAGCTGCAGCAGAGCTGGCCGTTCTTCGCCACCACCCTGGCCAACATGGAGATGGTGCTGGCCAAGGGCGACCTGGGCATCGCCGCACGCTACTCGGGGCTGGTGGAGGACCGGACTCTGGCTGAGACGGTGTTCGGGCAGATCCGCGCCGAGTGGGACCGCACGCTGGAGGCCCTGCTGACCATCACCGGGCAGTCGGCGCTCTTGGAGCTCAGTCCCCACCTGGCCGCCGCCATCCGCACCCGGGTGCCCTACGTCGATCCGCTCAACCACCTGCAGATCGAGCTGATCCGCCGCCGGCGGGCAGGCGATGACCAGGAGGCGGTGCGCGAAGGCATCCACGTCACCATCAACGGCATCTCGGCCGGCCTGCGGAACACCGGGTAGCGCGCGCCGCGCCGGGGCGGGAGGTGTCGCAGGCCCTGGCGCGAGGGACCTTCAGGCTGCGTCAGCGGCTGGAAGAATGGTGGTGGAGCCAGTCGCGTCTCAACCAGTCTCCCCGACTCCCACCGCTTTGGCCTCCTTGCTGCCTGATGGTTGCCTAGGCAGGAGGCCGGACGCGCCGCCAGAGGCTGTGGGCGACGTTTTCGGCAAGCCGAGCGGCCGCGACCATGCCTCGATTTGCCCGCCCATGTGCTCTGCTCGCCAGGCAGCCACGCTGCCGGCGAATGGCGGCTAGTGTCGGCTCGCCACCATCAGCCGCGGATGTCCATGCCGACGGCCTGCGGCACAGTCGGTTCGGCTTGGCGCCTCGCGGCGATTCACTCAGCGCCGCTTCAGTACCGGCGACCGGCCACCCAGGTGGCGGCGACGCCGGCATGCTCGTCGAGCAGCACCAGGTCGGCGTTGAGGCCAGGCGCGATCCGTCCCATCCGATGGTCGAGACCCAAGAATTGGGCCGGGTGCAGGCTGGCCATCCGGACGGCGTCGGGAAAGGTGAGGCCCAGAAGATCGACGGCGTTTCTCACGGCGCGGGCCATGTCGAGGTCGGAACCGGCCAGTGTGCCGTCGGGCGCGACGCAGACGCCGTCGCGGACGGTGATGGTCTGGCCCTGCAGCACGAAGCTCTTCTCCGCCAGACCAACGGTGGGCATGGCGTCGGTGACCAACATGAAGCGCTCCAGGGGCCGCGCGCGCAGGGCGAGCTTGAGCACCGCCGAGTGCACGTGCCGCCCGTCGACGATGACGCCGCACCAGGCGGAGTCGTCCTCCAGGGCCGCGCCGACGACGCCGGGCTCGCGGCTGGCCAGAGGGGACATGGCGTTGAAGAGGTGGGTGAAGCCGCTCAGGCCGGCGCCAAGGGCCGCACGGGTCTCGTCGTAGGAGGCGTCGGTGTGGCCGGCGGAGACGACGACGCCTCCGGCGACCAGCCGGCGGATCATCTCCGGCGTGGTGCGTTCCGGGGCCAGGGTCACCAACGGGCGGCCCGCCTTCAGGGAGGTGAGCAGGGCGGCGGCTTCCTCGTCGAGGATGCGGAACTTGGCGGAGTCGTGAATGCCGGCGCGCGCGGCGTTGAGGAAGGGGCCTTCCACATGGATGCCCAGTACGCCCGGCGCGCCCTTGGCGATGGCGGCCTCTACGGCGCGCATGGCCCGATCGATGGCGCCGAGATCCTCGCTGATCAGGGTCGGCAGGATGCCGGTGGAGCCGAACCGCCGGTGCGCCGCGCCGATGGCCTCGATGGCCTCGACGCTGAGCTCGTCATTGAAGAGAACGCCGCCGCCGCCGTTCACCTGGGTGTCGATGAAGCCGGGGGCCAGGCGCCCGCCCTCGAGGTCGACGACCGCGTCGGCGCGGGCGCGGGCCTCGGGCTCCGGCAGCACGGCGGCGATGCGCTCGCCCTCCAGCACCACGCCGAGGCCACCGATGAAGTCCTGGCCGCTGAGGATGCGGCCGTTGACGAGGGCGGTGGCGGTCACAGCGTTCTCGTCACCTTGCGCAGCCCGGGCGGGCGGTCGGGGTCGAAGCCGCGCCGGCGGGCCAGCGCCTCGACCATCCCGTAGAAGCTCTGCACCAGCAGGATTGGCTGCAGGGCCGGGTCGGCGCTCAGGGCGGGGAGGGCGACAGCCCCCGGGGCGCTGGCTCCGGCAGTCAGGACCGTGGCTCCGGCCTCGACGAGTTCGCGCGCCAGCTGCTCCACGCTCTCGCGGGAGGCGTCATCCTGCGCCAGCACCAGGACGGGGAAGCCGTCGCGGGCCAGGGCCATGGGGCCATGACGCACCTCGGCGGCGCTGAACGCCTCGGCATGGAGGCCGCAGGTCTCCTTGAACTTGAGGGCCGCTTCCTGCGCGGCGGCGAACCCCGGGCCGCGGCCGACGACGTAGAGGCTCTGGGCCTGCTCGAGCGGCGCAAGGGCGGCGCTCCAGTCGAGACCGGCGGCCTGCGCCATCAGCTCGGGCAGGGCGGCGAGGGCGGCGCCGAGCGCCGCGTCCTGCGTCCAGGCGGCGGTGAGCTGGGCGATGGCCGCGAGCGCCGCCAGGTAGGACTTGGTCGCCGCGACGCTTATCTCGGGGCCGGCCCACAGGGGCAACTCGACGTCGGCGAGGGCCGCCAGGGGCGAGTCCGGCGCGTTGACCAGCGCCACCAGCAAGGCGCCGGTGTTGCGGGCGGAGCGCGCCGCGGCCAGCAGGTCGGGGCTGGCGCCCGATTGTGAGATCGCCAGGCAAAGTACGTCGTCGGCGGATGGGGCGGCGGCGTAGACCGAGCTGACGGAGGGGGCGGCCGAGGCGGTGATCAGGCCGGTGCGGGTCTCGATCAGGTATTTGGCGTAGGTGGCCGCGTGGTCCGATGATCCCCGTGCGCAGGTCAGCACCAAGCGGGGCGGACCGGCCCGCAGCCGCGCGCCCAGCAGTCGGGCAGGCTCGGCGTTGCGCTCGAGCAGGTCGGCGACGGCGCGGGGCGCCTCGGCCGCCTCGGCCGCCATGCGGGTGCGCGGGCGGGGACGGTCTCCGGTCTCGGCGGGCGTGACGTCCGGCAACTTGCTCTGTCCTCGCCGCTCAGGAGGCCTGGGTGTTCAGCTCGGCGACGAAGTCGTAGGCGTCGCCACGGTAATAGGATTGGGTGAACTCCACGGCCCGCCCGTCGCCGAGGAAGCCGCGGCGCTCGATCAGGAGGCCCGGATCGCCGGCCTTGATCTGCAGCAGGGCGGCCTGCTCCGGGGTGAACAGCACCGCCCGCAACCGCTGCAGGGCGCGGGCCGGCCGGCAGCCGTTGGCCGCGAGCGCCTCGTAGAGGGAAGGCCCCACCGCCTCTATCGAAGGCAGGGAGAAGCCCGGCACCGTCGAATACTCCAGCGCCATCGGCGCGTCGTCGGCGAACCGAATTCGGTTGAAGCGATAGACCGCGGTCCCCGGGCTGAGGCCCAGGACCATCGACTCCTCCGGGGTTACCGCCCCCTCGGCGCGCTTGAGCCACTCGCTCCGCGGCGTGCGCCCGCGGGAGATCATGTCCTCCGTGAAGGAGGAGAGCTTGGCGAAATTCTTCTCGACCCGGGCGGCGACGAAGGTGCCGGCGCCCTGCCGGCGGGTCAGCAGGCCCTCGCCCACCAGGCCGTCCAGCGCCTTGCGCACCGTGATGCGGGAGACGGCGAACTCTTCGGCCAAGTCGCGCTCGGGCGGCAGCGCCTCGTCCGGAGTCAGCACGCGGTTCTGGATCGCCTCCCGGATCGCCTGTTGGAGCTTCTGGTACAGCGGACCGCGTCCGCGCTCCTCCAGGCTACCGATCAGTTCCGAAAAGGCTGACACCGCATCCCCGATGGTCTGAGCGACCCTACCACGGCCACGACCTATAGGGTAGCGGCGCGACCAATGCCATACCAATTCCAAAAAGATCACATATTGGTCATGTTTTAGCTTGCGCGAACGGCGGTTTGGAGCGCAGCTTGGCGTCAGCCCAGGGACTTTTAACCGGTTGCGACCCGGCAAGTCCGCAGAATTGGGCTCGAATTGGTTCTATGGGGAAATCCCGCCGGGACGGTCGGCGGCAAGGGGAGAAGAACGATGGGGATCCGGAAGGCGCTCCTGGTCGCATCAACCAGCCTTGCGGCCTGCCTGTCTTGGCACGGCGCGGCTCTGGCCCAGGCCGACGGCGCCGAGGTCGAGGAATTGGTGGTCACCGGCATTCGAGAATCGCAGAGAGCCTCGATCGCCACCAAGCGCGAGGCGGCGGCGGTGGTGGACGCCATCACTGCTGAAGACGTCGGCAAGTTCCCCGACAAGAACGTGGCGGAGGCGCTGCAGCGGGTGCCCGGCATCGTCATCAACCGCGAGTTCGGCGAAGGCGAGCGGGTCAGCATCCGCGGCACCGCCCCGAACCTTTCCAGGACGCTGCTCAACGGACACGGGCTGGCGACGGCCGATTGGTTCATCCTCGACCAGCAGGCGGCGACCCGCAGCTTCAACTTCCTGATGCTGCCGTCCGAGATCATCGGCCAGACGCAGGTGTTCAAGAGCCCGACGGCGGCGATGGAAGAGGGCGGCATCGGCGGGACGATCAACATCATCACCCGCAAGCCGCTGGACCTGAAGCCGATGTACTTCGCCGGCTCCCTGCAGGGCGTCTACAGCGAGATGTCTGAGGAGTGGGACCCGCAGGCGTCCGGCATCTTCAGCTGGAAGAACGAGTCTGAGACCCTCGGCGTGCTGCTCGCGGCGGTCTACCAGAAGCGCCAGCTGCGCCGCGACGCGGTTGAAGTGCTGGGCTACGTGGACGGCCCCGGCGGGGTCGATGTGCCGGGGCTGATCGGCTCGGCGCTGTTCCAGCAGGAGCGGGTCCGTCAGGGCGGGAATTTCGCGATCCAGTACCAGCCGGACGACACGTTGGAAGTCGTGCTGAGCGGGCTGTACTCGAAGTTCGAGGCCGACAACTTCAACCAGAACTACATGGCCTGGGGGTCGAACGCCCTGGGCGGCGGCGGGACGCTGACCAATGCGGTGATCCAGGGCGACACGGCCGTCGCGGGGCGGATCACCTCCACGCCCGGCGGGCGGGGCGTGGTGTTCGACGCCATCGACCGGTTCGCCAGCACCGTCACCCGCAACATCGACCTGGACGTCACCTGGCGCCCGACGGACGAATGGGAGCTGCACTTCAACGCGGGCTACTCGGACGCCCAGGGCGACACCGAGGACCAGCCGTTCGTGGAGTTCGGCGCGCCGGCGACCTTCGACTACGACCTACGCGGCGGCGTTCCCAGGGTGAGCTTCCTCAACGTCGATCCCACTGACCCGACGGACATGCTGCTGGACTTCGGCTCGCTCCACCAGATCACCAGCGACGACTCTGAGGCCTACGCCTACGGCGATGCGACCTGGCGTGTGGACTGGGGCCCAATGAACGCCCTGCGCTTCGGCCTGAAGTACACTGATCACGAGCGCAGCACCGACTTCCAGGCCACGACCTACGGCGGGTTCTTCGTGCCGATGGCGGACACCGCCTGCGGCGGCCCCTGCACGCCCGGGAACTTCGCGGGCCCGCTGACCCCGTCCGACTTCCTGAGCGACATCGCCGTGCCCGGCACGCTCACCCGCTACTTCCAGGTGAACCGCGACCGGCTGCGCCAGATCTACTTCGGAACCCCGGCCAGCGTCAGGGCCCGTATCCCGCTCTACTCCGAAATCTTCGAGGTCCAGGAGAAGGCGTTCGGCGGCTATGTGATGGCCGAGTTCGAGGGCGAGGGCTGGCGGGGCAACCTGGGCGTCCGGGTGGTGACCACGGACCAGACCTCGACAGGCTTTGCGGTGGACCTGGCGCCCGGCGACAGCGCGTCCACCGAAGTCTCCAACGCCTTCGGCGCCTTCGAGCGCGTCACGGCCGACCGCTCCTATACGGACGTGCTGCCCAGCGCCAACTTCAGCTTCGACCTGACGGACGACATCATCCTGCGGTTCGCCGCCGCCAGGACCATCGCCCGGCCGGACTACACCGACATCGCGCCGCGCGTGACGCTCAATCCGGGGACCCTGTCCGGCACCGGCGGCAATCCGGAAATCGATCCCTACCGGGCGAACCAATTCGACGTCTCGTTCGAATGGTATCCGAGCGACGACAGCCTGGTCGCCGCGGCGTTCTTCTACAAGGACATCCAGTCCTTCATCACGGACCAGCCGACCACCGAAACCTTCGCCATCGAAACCCAGACGCCAAACCTGGCGCTCTGCACGCTCGCCGGCGGCGGTAATCCGGACCTCTACAACTGTCAGTTCGCAATCAACCGACGGGCCAACGGCGGCGGCGGGCGCATTCAGGGCGTCGAGCTGACCTTGCAGATGCCGCTGATGTACGGCTTCGGGGTGCAGACGAACTACACCTACTCCGACGCCCAGGCGCAGAGCGGCGACCCGATCCCCGGGAACTCCGAGCACACCTTCAACCTGGTGGGCTACTTCGAGAACGAGCGGCTCAGCGCCCGGCTCGCCTACACCTACCGTTCGGAGTTCTTCGTCACCTTCGACCGGGCCTCGTCGCTGAACCAGGACTCGCTGGAGTCGCTCGACGCCTCGTTCAGCTACAATGTGAACGACAACGTGGCGCTGACCTTCGACGCTCAGAACCTCACGGACGAGAAGATCGTGCAGTATTCGGGCGATCTGTCCCGCCCGCGAGGCGTCTACGACAACGGCCGGGTCTACTACGCCGGCGTGAGGGTCAAGTTCTAGCGCGCGAAGCTTCCTCCTCCACTCGGGCGCGGGACGCTCTTCCCCGCGCCCACTTCCTTTCCCATTGTGGCGGTCGGCGGTGCGCAGTCGGAGGCAGAGTATGAGTGCGGGCCTGGGTTGCTGGAGGCTTCGCCTGGCGGGCGCCCTGGCGGCGGTCGCTTGCGCCGCCGCGGGCCACGCCGCGCCGCTGCCGGTCACCCCAGTCCCGGCGCAGGTCGAGCTACGCGCCGGCGACTTCGAGGTGGCCGAAGGGACGGCCATCGTCACCCCGTCCAACGATGCAGCGGCGATGGGCGCCGCCCAGCGGCTAGCCGAGTTCACCCGGCAGGCGGGCGGGCCGCACCTGGAGCCGGTCGCCGGAGCCCCGCGTCCAGGCGCCATCGTCCTACGCCGCGCCGGGCCGGCGGAAGCGGGCGCCTATACGCTCGACATCACGCCCGAAGGCGCGGTGGTGTCGGCCCGGAGCGATGCGGGCCTGTTCCACGGCGCAATGACGGTGTGGCAGCTGATCACCGCCCCGCGCCCTGCCGGAGCCGCCGTGCGCCTGCCAGCTTTACAGGTAGAGGACGCCCCGCGTTTTTCCTGGCGCGGCCTGATGCTGGACTCGGCGCGGCACTACCAGTCGCCGGCCTTCATCAAGCGGCTGCTGGACGCCATGGCTGCCTACAAGCTCAACGTGCTGCATTGGCACCTGACCGACGACCAAGCCTGGCGGCTGGAGATCAGGAAGTATCCGAGGCTGACCGAGGTCGGCGCCTGGCGCGTGCCAGCCGGGCAGGGGCCCGCCGCGGACATCGACGCCGCCACCGGGCGTCCTCGGCTCTACGGCGGCTACTATTCGCAAGAGCAGGTGCGCGACCTCGTCGCCTACGCCGCGGCGCGGAACATCACCATCGTTCCCGAGATCGACATGCCGGGCCACGCCTCCGCGGCGGTGGTCGCCTACCCGGCCCTGGCGGCGACGCCGAACCCGCCCCGCGAAGTTCCCGCCGACTGGGGCGTCTACCCCAACCTCTACAATACGGACGAGGCGACCTTCGCCTTCCTGACCGACGTCCTCGACGAAGTGGTGGACCTGTTTCCCTCAAAGTACATCCACGTGGGCGGCGACGAGGCGGTGAAGGACCAGTGGAAGGCCTCTCCCCGCATCCAAGCCCAGATGAAGGCCCTCGGCCTCAAGGACGAGATGGGCCTGCAGAGCTGGTTCATCCGCCGCATCGAGAAGCACCTGAACGCGCGGGGTCGTCGGCTGGTCGGCTGGGACGAGATCCTGGAAGGCGGCCTGGCGCCCAACGCCACGGTGATGTCCTGGCGCGGGATCGAAGGCGCGGTCGCCTCCGCCAGAGCCGGCCACGACGCGGTGCTCTCGCCGGCGCCTGTGCTCTATTTCGACAATCGCCAGTCGGAGAGCCCGGCCGAGCCGCCGGGCCGCGGCCGGGTGGTGAGCCTGAAGGAGGTCTACGCCTTCGATCCCATGCCGGCCGAGCTGACGGCGGCGCAGCGCAAGCACATCCTGGGCCTGCAGGGCAATCTGTGGACCGAGCACGTGCGCACCGAAGAACGGGCGGCCCACATGCTTTTCCCGCGGGCGCTGGCGGTGGCCGAGATCGGCTGGGCCCCGGCGGAGCGTCGCGACTGGGAAGCCTTTCTCGGGCGATTGCCGGGCGATCTCGAGCGGCTCACCGCGTTTGGCCTCGACGGCGCCGACACCGCCCTGCGGCCGCCGCACGCGCCCACGGACCCACGCAGACGGGTGAACCGGGAGCTTAAGACCTGCACGGAGCAGCTGACATTGGCGCTGGAGGACGACGCGCCGGTGCGGGGCGAGCGGACGGTGTTCCTGACCGACATCATGAACCCGTGCTGGATCTGGGAGCAGGCTTCGCTCGACGGGATCGGCCGGATCCGGGTGGAGGTCGGCCAACTGCCGTTCAACTTCCAGATCGGCGAGGACGTGGAGAAAATTCCACTCAGCCCGCCGCGTACGCCCGAGGGTGAGCTCGAGGTGCGGGTCGGTAGCTGCGAGGCCGCCCCTGCGGCGGTAATCCCCCTGAAGGCCGCGGCGGGCGACCCTGCCGTCACGGCGCTCGAGGCGCCGCTCCCGGACCTCTCCGGCCGAGCCGACCTGTGCTTCACCTTCACCCGGGCGGCGGTGGATCCGATCTGGGCGGTGGCCTCGGTGACGCTGCTGCCGGAGCCGGACCGGTGAAGCCGCTGGTCCGCGCCGCCGCCGAGCTGTTGGACGTGGCCGCTCCGCTCGCCGCCTGGGCCGCGCCCCTGGACGAGGCGCCGGACGAGGTGTTCGCCGGCCGAATGCTGGGCGACGGGGTGGCGCTGGACCCGCTGGAAGGCGTGCTGCGCGCGCCCTGCGATGGGGTGGTGGCGAGCCTGCCGCGCACCCGGCACGCGGTCACCCTGCGGGCCGACAACGGCGCCGAGCTGCTGATGCACGTGGGGTTGGATACCGTGGCGCTGGGCGGCGAGGGGTTCGAGGCCCACGTCGCCGAGGGCCAGCGCGTGAGGCGGGGCGATCCGCTCCTGACCTTCGACCTCGACCAGCTGGCCGCGCGCGCGAAGAGCCTGCTGACGCCGGTGGTGGTGATCAACGCCGAGGCGTTCGAGATCGTGGGCCGCGTCACCGGGCGGCAGGTGCGCCAAGGCGAGACGCTGATGCAGCTGCGGGCGCTCGCCGGCGCGCCGGAGGCGCTATCCGCGGCGGCTAGCGAGGCCGCGGTCGAACGGGCCGTGACCCTGGCCCTCCCGCACGGACTGCACGCCCGCCCTGCCGCGCGGCTCGCCGCCTTGAGCGAAAGCTACCGGGCGGAGGTGGAGATCGCCGCCGGGGCCCGGAGCGCGGCCCTGCGCAGCCCCGTCTCGCTGATGACGCTGGGCGCAGCAAAAGGCGAGACGTTGCGCATCATCGCGCGCGGGCCCGACGCCCGGGCCGCCGTCGATGCGGTGGAGGCGCTGCTGACCCGCATCGGCGCCGAGGAGCAGGCCGAGCCGGCGCGGGCCGCGCCGCAGCCGCAGCCCGATCCGCCGGGCGGCGGCGAGGGGGTGCTGCGCGGCGTCACCGCGGCCCCGGGGTTTGCGATCGGCGTGGCGGTCCGGTTGAGCGCGCCCGAGCCTTTGCTGGTCGACGAGAGCCGGGGCGCCGCCGAAGAACGGCGCGTCCTGGCCGAGGCGCTGGGCGCGGTCGCCCAGCGCCTCGCACGCGAAGGCGCCGGCGGCGGGGCCCAGCGTCGGGAAATCCTCGCGGCCCACGGCGCCTTTCTCGCCGACCCGGAGCTGCGCGCCGCCGCGGAGCGAGCCATCGACGAGGGACAAAGCGCCGGCCGGGCTTGGCGCTCGACGGTTCGCGTCACGGCAGACGCGCTCCGCTCCACGGGCGATCCCCGGTTCACGGAACGGGCCGACGACCTGCTGGACCTGGAGCGACAGGTCCTGTTCGCCATCTCCGGCGAGGAGACGCGCGCCCCGCCGCTGCCGCAGGGCGCGGTGGTGATAGCCGAGGAGCTCCTGCCGTCGCAAGTCATCGCGCTGGAAGGGGCGCCCGTCGCGGGCTTCTGCACCGCGCGGGGCGGGGCGACCTCGCACGTGGCCATCCTGGCCGCCGCCATGGGCGTACCGGCCGTTGCGGCCATCGGCCCCGAACTGATGCGGGTGCCGGACGGGGCCGCCGTTGTCCTTGACGCCGACGCCGGAACATTGCGCGTGGCGCCGGACCGCGCCGCCATCGAGGCCGCGCAGGGCGAGCTCGCCCGCAGGGCCGCCCGCCGACGGCGCGAACTGGAAGGGGCGATGGCGCCCTGCCGCCTGGCCGACGGGACGCGGATCGATGTTTTCGCCAACCTGGGCGCGCTGGCCGAGGCGGCGCCTGCCGTAGCGCTGGGCGCGGAAGGCTGCGGCCTGTTCCGCACCGAGTTCCTTTATCTCGACCGGCGCGAGCCACCCTCCGAGGACGAGCAGACCGCCGCCTACCAGGCGCTCGCCGAGGCGCTGGCCGGGCGGCCGCTCACCATCCGCACCCTCGACGCCGGGGGCGACAAGCCGCTCGCTTTTGCGCCCGGCCCGGCGGAGGTGAACCCGGCGCTGGGCCTGCGCGGTGTGCGCGCCAGCCTGCGCCATCCCGAGCTGCTGCGCGCCCAGCTGCGGGCGATCTTGCGGGTCTCTGCGGCTGGCGAGCGGCGGATCCTGCTGCCAATGGTTTCGGACCTCTCCGACCTGCGCGCCGTCAAGGCCATCCTCGCTGAGGTGGCGACGGGCGGAGCGGCCCAGCTGGGGGTGATGATCGAGACGCCGGCGGCGGCGCTGCTCGCGGACCAACTGGCGGCGGAGGCGGACTTCCTCTCGATCGGCACAAACGATTTGACCCAGTACGTGCTCGCCATGGACCGCGAGCACGCTGACCTCGCGAGCCGGCTGGACGGCCTGCATCCCGCGCTCCTGCGCCTCATCGCTCGGGTCGGGGAGGCGGCCGCCGCGGCCGGCCGGCCGGTTTCGGTGTGCGGCGGCCTGGCCTCGGACGTAGAGGCAGCGCCTCTGCTCGTCGGGCTCGGGGTGCGGGCGCTTTCTGCGGCCCCGGCCGCCGTCCCGGCGCTGAAGGCCCGGCTGTGTCCACTCGACCTCGCCGCCTGCCGCGCCGTAGCCGTGGAGGC
Organism: Phenylobacterium sp.; assembly: GCF_036263695.1. Classification (GTDB taxonomy): domain Bacteria; phylum Pseudomonadota; class Alphaproteobacteria; order Caulobacterales; family Caulobacteraceae; genus Phenylobacterium. Next base: position 5,231 of record NZ_DATAGM010000252.1, on the reverse strand, counting down.
GCTAGCCCTGGCCTCGGCCGACGAGGTCCGCGCGTTGGTCCGGCGGCGCCTGCCGCACGATGCTCATGGAGTCTCGCAATGAAGAGGCCGTCCTTCGGCGGGCTGCAGCAGCTCGGCCGCGCGCTGATGCTACCGATCGCCGTCCTGCCCATCGCCGCCCTGATGCTCAGGATCGGCCAGCCGGACCTCCTGGGCGCTCCGGCGCTGGCGGGCCTGGCCGGCGGAGCCGTCGGCGTGGTCGCGCAGGCCTTCGCAGCCGCCGGCGGGGCCGTGTTCGGCAACCTGGGCCTGATTTTCGCGGTCGGGGTCGCCGTGGGCCTGGCGCGCGAGAACCACGGCGCGGCCGGCCTCTCCGGCGTCGTGTGCTTCCTCGTCGCCACAGAGGGGGCCAAGGCGCTGCTGCAGGTCCCGCCCGAGGTGATCGCGGGCGCCGCCGCAGGCGCCGCCGATCTCACGGCCGCCGCCTGGAAGCAGAAGGAGATCGCCAAGCTCTCGATCCCGGCGGGCATTCTTTCCGGGGTCGTCTCCGGCCTGCTCTACAATCGCTATTCCGACGTGCGCCTGCCGGAGTATCTGGCCTTCTTCGGCGGGCGGCGGTTCCCGCCGATCGTCTGCGGCCTGGCCGGCGTCGGCCTGGCTTTGGCCTTCGGTTACGCCTGGCCGGCCCTGGAGGGCGGCATGGACGCTCTGAGCGCCGGCGTGCTGGGGTTAGGGTCCGTGGGCCTGTTCCTCTATGGCCTCCTGAACCGGCTGCTGATCATCACCGGCCTGCACCACATCATCAACAACCTGGCCTGGTTCCTGATCGGCGACTACCAGGGCGTGACGGGCGACCTGAACCGGTTCGCCGCCGGCGATCCCACCGCGGGCGCCTTCATGACCGGCTTCTTCCCGGTGATGATGTTCGGCCTGCCGGCGGCCTGCCTGGCCATGTACCACACGGCCCGACCCGAGCGCCGGAAGGCGGTGGGCGGGATGCTGTTCTCGCTGGCCCTGACCTCGTTCCTAACCGGCGTCACCGAACCTATCGAGTTCAGCTTCATGTTCCTGGCGCCGGCGCTCTATGCGGTGCACGCGGTGCTGACCGGCTTGTCGATGGCGCTGATGGACGCCCTGGGAGTGAGGCTGGGGTTCGGCTTCTCCGCAGGGCTGTTCGACTACGTCCTCAACTTCGGGAAATCGACGCGGCCGTGGCTGTTGCTGCCTATCGGGATCGCCTACGCCGCCGTTTATTACGCGGTGTTCCGGTTCGCCATCGTCGCCTTCAAGCTGAAGACGCCGGGTAGGGAGGACGAGGCGGCTGCGGCGCCCGTCGCGGCGGTCTCGACCGCCCGTCGCGGCGAGGCCTTCGCGGCCGCGCTGGGGGGGCCAGCCAATCTGGTCAGCGTGGACGCCTGCACGACGCGCCTGCGGCTGCAGATCAGGGACGGGACGGCGGTGGACGAGGGGGCGCTCCGCGGGCTCGGCGCCCGCGGGCTGGTGCGTCCTTCAGCGGACACCTTGCAGGTGGTCCTGGGGCCGCAGGCGGACCAGGTGGCCGGAGAGATCCGGGCGAGCCTTGCGGGCTCTGCGATCGACGCGCGGGCCTTGGCTGCGGCGCTGCGGGGCGCGGACCTTTCAGCCGTCACGGTCTGCGACCGCCGGCTGGTGGTTCCTCTTGAGCCTGGCGAGGCGATTGACGAGCCGGCCCTCAGCGCGGCGGGCGTGCGTGCCGTGGTGCGCACGAGCCAGGGCGTACAGGTGCTTGTCGGCGCCGAAGCCCAGCGGCTGGCGGCGGAACTGCGAGCGCGCGCGGCCTGACGACGACGAGAGCCGCCTCTAGGGTTTGCTCGAGGCGCCGGGGCGAGAGCCGCCGCCGCTCGGGATGAGGCCGGAGCGCAGGGCGACCCCGGCGAACACGACCAGGAACAGGTAGCCGGCGGCCGGCGCGAGGAATGCTGGGGCGACGGCGGAGGCGGCGTCCGCCATCGCGCCGGCGATCGGCGGCAGGACGGCCCCCCCGATGATGCCCAGCGCGAGCAGGCCCGAGGTCGCCGCCGACGAGGCGCCGGACCGCTGCAGCGTCAGGCTGAAGATCGTCGGGAACATGATCGAATTGAAGAAGCCGATCGCCAGGGCGGCGTAGGCCGCAACGGCGCCCTCGGCGGAGCTGACAAACAGCGCCAGAAGGGTCGCCGCGGCCGTGCAGCCGAGCAGCAGGACCTCGGCGCGCAGCCGGGTCAGCAGGGCGCTGCCGACGAAACGGCCGACCATCGCTGCGCCCCAGTAGCCCCAGCCCACCAGATGGCCGGCCTCACTGGCGCTGACCCCAAGCCCTTCGGGCGAGCCGATGAACGGAATCAGCAGTCCTCCGATGGCGACCTCGGCGCCGACGTAGAAGAAGATCGCAAGCGCGCCGAACACCGCCCATGGCGAGCGGAACGCCTGCAGCGGCGAGGCCTGCGCAGCGGGCCTTGGCGCATGGGCGTCGATCACCCGCCTCACGCTCCAGATGAAGGCGGCGACCAGCAGGAACGCCGCGCCCACAACGAGGAAAGCGACGTCGATGGCGCGAAGCGAGGCCTCGCGGGTGGCCGGCGTCACCACCGCTCCCGCCGCAAACACGCCGCCGGTGAGCAGGATCGAGGATCCGAACACGGGGCCTAGCGTCGCCCCCAGCGAGTTAAACGCCTGCGAGAAGGTCAGGCGAAGGTGCGAACGCTCGGGCGCGCCAAGACCTGCAGCGAGCGGATTGGCGGCGACCTGCAACAGGGTCACGCCGGCGGCGATGACGAACAGCGCCGCGAGCACCAGGGCGTAGACGTCCAGCACCGTCGCGAGCGGCACGAGCAGGCAGCCGGCCACCATGGCTGTCAGCGCCGCCAGGATCGCGCGGCTGTATCCGAGCCGTCCGAGAATCCAGGCGGAGGGGAGGGAGACGACCCCGTAGGCGATGAACCAGGCCGAGGCCGTCAGCATGGCCTCGGCCAGGCTGAGCTGGAAGACCCGCCGCACCGCGGCGATCAACGGGTCGATCAGCGCCGTGGCGAAACCCCAGGCGAAGAACAGGCTGGTGACGCAGGCGTAGGCGCGCACCGCGCTACCAGCAGGGTGACTGATGCTCATTCCGTCCTCCGCGAGCTCGCACCCGCCGCCGGCGTCGGGAGGGTTGAGTGATGCAACATCTAGGCAATAGTGCCTATAAGTGCAAAATCGCAGTCGTCAAAGGCGGAGGATCGAGCTTGGCGCAGGGGATTCGGATCGGGCTCGGGGCGGCGGCGGCTTTTCTGGTGGCGTTCGGCGGGGCCTGCGCCGCGGCCGCGCCGGCGCTGATGCCCTGGCCACGCGAAATCTCGACCTCGGCGGGCGCGCTCCCGGTCGACGAGGGGCTGGAGGTGGTCTGGACAGGGTTCCGGGACGCGCGCCTCGAGCGCGCGGCGGATCGTTTCCGCGACCAGTTCCGGCGCCGGACCGGCCTTGTCCCCACGGGCCGGGGGCCGAGGCTTACGATCCACGTGCGCGGCGACGATCCCGCACTCCTGACGCCGGAAGCGCGGGAGGGCTACCGACTCGAAGTCGCCCGCGGCGCCGTTCGGCTCGAGGCGGACGGACCCGCCGGAGCGCTGCGCGGCCTGGCGACCCTGAGGCAGCTCGTGGTCCGCGGCCAAGACGGCTTCGAGCTTCCGACCGTGGTCATCGAAGACGGTCCGCGTTTCGCCTGGCGTGGGCTGATGATCGACGTGGCGCGTCACTTCGTCAGCGTCGAGACCCTGAAGCGCCAGATCGACGCCATGGAGGCGGTGAAGCTGAACGTGCTTCATCTGCATCTGAGCGACGACGAGGGGTTCCGCGTCGAGAGCCGGCGCCTGCCGCGCCTCACCGAAGTCGCAAGCCACGGCGAGTACTACACCCAGGACGAAGTCCGCGATCTGGTCGCCTACGCCGCCGAGCGGGGCGTTCGGATCGTGCCGGAGTTCGACGTGCCCGGGCACACGGGCGCGATCCTCTCGGCCTACCCCGAACTCAGCGCCGCGCCCGTCGATCCCAAGAACCGGATCGGCCTGATGAGCCTGGCCATGGACCCGACGAAGCCCGAGACCTTCGTCTTCCTCGAGACGCTCTTCGCCGAGATGGCGGGCCTGTTTCCCGACGCCTACTTCCACGTCGGCGGCGATGAGGTGAACGCCGCAGCCTGGACCAACAATCCGAGCATCCGCGCCTACATGGCGGCCCACGGGCATGCCGACGCCCATGCCCTGCAGCGCGAGTTTTCAGAGCGGGTCCGCCGCATCGTCCAGGGGCTCGGCAAGACGCCGGTCGCCTGGGAGGAGGTCGCCGAGCGCCCGATCGACGACGGCACGGTCGTGCAGGCCTGGCGCAGCTCCGAGGCGCTGGCCCACGTCACCGGCCAGGGAAACCGCGCCATCGCGACGGCGGGCTACTATCTCGATCTCCTGTGGCCCGGCCTCGACCACTATGCGCGCGATCCGGCGGATCTCCTGGCGACGCCGCCCGACAACCCGTCCTTGGCCTTGGGCCCGAAGCCGACAGGGCCCCTCTCGGCGGAACAGTCTGCTCGGCTGCTGGGCGTCGAGGCCGCCTTGTGGACCATGACGGTCAGCGAGGAGATGGTGGACGCCGCTCTCTGGCCGCGCAGCGCGCTGCTGGCCGAGCGCTTCTGGTCGCCGGCCGAGGTGCGGGACCCCGATGATGCGAGCCGGCGCGTGGTGAGCGTGCAGGAGGGCCTGCGGATCGAAGGCCTGGCGGACTCGCAGCAGCGTCGACGTATGGCCGCCCGGTTGGCGCCTGCCGACGCCGAAGCCGTCGAGGTGCTCGCCTCGGCGACCGGACCCGTCCGGAACTTCGGTCGGTTGTGGGAGGTCTTCGACGCCGTGCGCAAGGGACGGCCGCCCCAGGCGCCCAAGCTCAACACCCTGGCCGATGTGGCGGCGCCGGATAGCGTCGAGTTGCATCGCCTTTCGACCTCAGTCGCCCGGTTTCTTCGTGGGGACCGCACGGAGGCGGCGGCGCTGAAGGCGCAGCTGGCGCTGTATCGCGACAACCACTCCCGCTTCATACGCGCCGCTGAAGCCGCTCCGGCGTTGCAGGACGCGGTCCCGGTCTCGGCCGATCTCGCCGCCCTCGCGCAAGCCGGACTGGATGCGGTCGCCCTCATCGAGCGCGGCGGCCGCCCGTCCGAAGGGTGGAAGGCCGAGACCGCCGCCCTGCTCAAGCGGCAGGCCGACGCCGCC
>NZ_DATAGM010000251.1:0-9481 GCF_036263695.1 Phenylobacterium sp. | reverse complement strand
CCTCGGGATAGTCATTGATCCCGACCAGCAGCGCGCGCCGCTGCTTGCGCCGCTTCGCCGCCGCCGCGCGGGTGCGCACGGTCGGCGCCGATCCGAACGCCTTGGCCCCGACGGCCGTGGCGCCGAGCGGGCGCCAGACGTTCTCGATGGTGTTGCGGTGCCTGAAGTAGCTGGCCGCCGCATGGTCGCCGACGCCCTCGTCGTCGAACGGGGTTTCGGTCTGGTTGAAGTTCGGCGCGCGCCAGTTGCGGATCGGCGCGGTGAAGACGTCGTCGTGCTCGTTGTAGAGGTGGTGCCAGAAGGCGACGCCCAGCTCCTGCACCCGGCCGTTGGTGGTGTTGCGGATCACGAACGGGTTGTTGATCTGCGAGCCGAAGGTCACGTAGGTCGCCCGCTTCAGGATCTGGGCGATCTCCGGGTCTTTGGCGTCCGGGTGGGTGAAGGCGTTGTAGGTCACCAGCGAGCCCAGGCTGTGGGCCAGAATGACGTTGGGGCGGTGGGTGCGGATCGCCTCTAGCAGGCGGTCGCGGCTCTGCTGGCGGAAGCCGTCATCCTCCACCCAGGCGACGACGTAGCCGGCCGTCCAGCGGATCTTCTCCGAGAGGTCGCCCATCACGCCCTTGTGGCGGCGGAACACCGAGCCGATCCCACTCACCGTCAGTTTGGCCGCTGCCACGGCGGTCTCGGCGAAGGAGATGTCCACCTGCTCGAAGATGTCGTCGTAGGTGAGGAACTCGTAGTCCAGCGTCACGCCCGGGACCGGGAAGACGGAGTCGATCGCCTCAGGCCATTTGGTCTTCCAGTCGGACGCGCGGTGATCCCCGAGGCCGTGGACGCACAGCACCTTCAGCTTCTTGTTGGGCATCGCATCCTCCGCGGCAGCGGTTAGAGAAAGGTCTCCAGCTTCGTCTCGATGACCGCCTGGCACACCGTGCAGAACGGCGCTGTGACGACTCGCATCTTGCAGATGGCTGTGGGTCGGAAGACGCCGCAATGGCGGTACTTGCCACCCTCGAACACACCGACGCCGGCCGGACCCTGCGCCTGCGAGGGCTGTGAGCAGTCGCCGTTGACGTGGGCTTCGGCCTCGGGTCGCTGAGCGCCGGGGCCGCGTCGACGAACTCGTGGCTCTGAACGGTCGCGCCGGTCGCGCTATAGGCGACGGTAAGCCTAAGGGTTTTTTGTTTCTGCGCCATGGCGCTCCCCCCGAAGCGATGGGAGACAAGCTCTCACACTCGCCACGAGGTTGAACGATGCCGCCATACACCCGCCACTGTCCAGGTGAAATGCGGTGTGCCGGCTGCCCGAAATGGCTAGCCCGTCAGGCGCCCAGCAGCCTCGCCGCCCGCGGCGCGAAGTAGGTGATGATGCCGGCGCAGCCGGCGCGCTTGAAGGCGGTGAGGCTCTCCAGGATGGCGCGCTCTTCGTCCAGCCAGCCGTTCTGGGCGGCGGCCATGATCATCGCGTATTCGCCGCTGACCTGGAACGCGAAGGTCGGCATGCGGAAGGTCTCGACCAGGCGGCGGGCGATGTCGAGGTACGGCATCCCCGGCTTGACCATGACCATGTCGGCGCCTTCGGCGATGTCGAGGGCCACCTCACGCAGGGCCTCCTCGGTGTTGGCGGGGTCCATCTGATAGGTCTTCTTGTCGCCCGGATTGTCGACCGTCCCCGTGCCCAGCTTCCCGGAGCCGATCGCCTCCCGGTAGGGGCCGTAGAAGGCCGAGGCGTACTTGGCTGCGTACGACATGATCATCACGTCCTGGCGCCCTGCGCCTTCCAGCGCCTGGCGCAGCGCGCCGACCCTGCCGTCCATCATATCGGAGGGGGCCAGGATGTCCGCCCCGGCGGCGGCCTGCATCAGGCCCTGCTCGACGAGCCGCTCGATGGTGGCGTCGTTGAGGATCTTGCCGGCCTCGATGATCCCGTCGTGGCCGTGGTCGGTGAACGGGTCGAGGGCCACGTCGCACATGATCCCGACCTCGGGGGCGGCGTCCTTCATCGCCTTGACGGCGCGGGCGACGACGTTGTCCGGGTCGAACGCCAGCCGGCCGCCGGCGTCCTTCTTGGCCCCGTCGATGTGCGGAAAAACGGCGATGGCGGGGATGCCCAGCGCCCGGGCCTGACGGGCCGCCTCGGCGCAGCCGGCCACCGACAGCCGCGAGACGCCGGGCATAGAGCCCACCGGAACCTCGCCGTCGCCCTCGTGCACCACCATCGACCAGATGAAGTCGGCCGGCGTCAGCACGCTCTCGCGCACCAGGTCGCGGATCCAGGGCGCCTGGCGCAGCCGGCGCAGGCGCAGGGCGGGGTACGGGGCGAGGGGCGGCACGGTCATGGCCGGGCTGTGGCGCCGCCGGGCCCGGCTGGCAAGTGCGTTGACAGCGCGAGCGGCTCAGGGAAGGTCCGCCGCATGAGCGACGTTCGGGCCCAACGCCCTTTCAACATCTTCGACCTGTCCGGACGGGCGAGCCGGCTGGAGTTCACCATCGTGCTGGCCGCCTGGCTGGCCGTATTCCTCATCTACCGCGGCGTGGACCCGCGAGACCTGACAATCCCGATCATCGTCGGCGTCGCGGCCTCGGCGCCGCTGATCCTCACGGGCATCCGCCGCCTCCACGACCGGGACCAGTCGGGCTGGTGGATGCTGCTGAGCTTCGTGCCGCTGATCGGGGTCGTCTTCCTGGTCTTCCTCGCGGCCGGATCGCCGGACGAGCGGGTGAACCGCTTCGGCCCGCCAGCCCGGCTGCTGCCGGCCAGGGCGTAGCGGCCATGGATTTCGAGCTCTCAGAGGAGCAGCGTGCGATCCAGGAGGCCGCAAGCGCCTTCGCGGCGGCGGAGCTGGCGCCGCACTCGGCGCGGTGGGATGCGGAGAAGCACTTCCCGGTGGACGTGCTGCGCAAGGCGGCCGAGCTGGGGTTCGCTGGCATCTACACTTCGGAGGAGACGGGCGGGGCGGGGCTGTCGCGGCTCGATGCGGCGATCATCTTCGAGGCGCTGGCCTACGGCGACGTGCCGGTCACCGCCTATCTGACCATCCACAACATGGCGACCTGGATGGTCGACCGGTTCGGCTCGGCCGAGCTGCGCCGCAAGTACGTGCCGCGCCTGACGTCGATGGAGCTGATCGCCTCCTACTGCCTGACTGAGCCCGGGTCGGGGTCGGACGCGGCGGCCCTGCGCACCACCGCCCGGCGCGACGGCGAGAGCTACGTGCTGGACGGCTCCAAGGCCTTCATCTCGGGCGGGGGCGTGTCCGACATCTATGTGGTGATGGCGCGCACCGGCGAGCCGGGCGCCAAGGGCGTCTCCTGCTTCGTAGTGGAGAAGGACAGCCCCGGCCTCACGTTCGGCGCGCAGGAGCGGAAGATGGGTTGGAACGCCCAGCCGACCGCCCAGGTGAACTTCGACGGGGTGCGCGTGCCCGCCGAGAACCGGGTCGGCGCCGAGGGCGAGGGCTTCCGGTTCGCGATGATGGGGCTGGACGGCGGGCGGCTGAACATCGCCGCCTGTTCGCTCGGCGGGGCTGGCTTCGCCCTCGATACGGCCAAGACTTACATGGAGCAGCGCCAGCAGTTCGGCCGGCCGCTGAAGGACTTCCAGGCCCTGCAGTTCAAGATCGCCGACATGGCGACCGAGTTGGAGGCGGCCCGGCTGATGGTCCGGCGCGCGGCGGCGGCGCTGGATGCGCGCGACCCAGCGGCGACCAAGCTCTGCGCTATGGCCAAGCGGTTCGCCACGGACGCCGGCTTCTCCGTCGCCAACGAGGCGCTGCAGCTGCACGGCGGCTACGGCTACCTGCAGGACTACCCCCTGGAGCGCATCGTCCGCGACCTGCGCGTCCACCAGATCCTGGAAGGCACCAACGAGATCATGCGGGTGATCATCTCAAGGGAGATGTTCCGGCAGTGACTGATTTGGACCACCAAGACCATCAAGGGGCTCCGTAACCGAGACTGGTTCGCTGAGGCCGACATGAATGGTCACGGCGCTTCGCGCGGCTCTCTTGGTGGTCCTGGTGGTCTTGGTGGTCGAAACCACCCCCTAGGCGAGCGCCTGCCGCATCGCCTCCGCAGTCGCCGCGTCGGCGGGGAGGAAGGTCTCCAGCGCCAGTTCGGAGAGGGTGATGTCGACCGGGGTCCCGAAGACCGTGGTGGTGCTGAAGAAGGAGAGCACGCCGGCGTCGGTGAGCAGCTGGAAGGGCACGGCGACGCCGCCGAAGTCCTGCGGGCGGCGGTCCGGCGCGGGCGGGACGGGGTAGCGTTTCAGCTCCTCCATCAGTTCGATGAGGCCGGTGTCGGCGGTCTGGCCAATCTCCCGGCGCAGGCGCTCCAGCAGGTGGCCGCGCCACTCGGAGAGGTTGGCGGTGCGGACCGCCAGGCCTTTAGGGTGCAGGGCCACGCGCAGCACGTTGACCGGCGGCTCCAGCAGGGCCGGATCGACACCCTGCAGCATCAGGGGCACGGCCCGGTTCCCGGCCACCAGGTTCCAGCGCCGGTCTACGAGGATCGCCGGATAGGGCTCGTGACCAGCCAGGATCAGGTCCAGCGCGCGGCGGGCGGGCTCCAGGCCCGGATCGTCCAGGGGGCGCTCAGGAAACATCGGCGCGAACCCGGCGGCGACCAGCATGGCGTTGCGCTCGCGCAAGGGCACCTCGAGCTGCTCGGCGAGGAGGAGCAGCATCTCGCGGCTGGGCTGGGAGCGCCCGGTCTCGATGAAGCTCAGGTGCCGGGTCGAGATCTCGGCCTCCAGCGCCAGGTCCATTTGGCTCATCCGCCGGCGCTGGCGCCACTCGCGCAGGTGATCGCCCAGCGGCCTGACATGCACATTCATCGGGTCGTCCTTGCTCGTCGGCCATGCGTAGCGCGGCCTTGCCGGTAAGGAGAAGGGCCCGCCGGTCGCGGGGAGGAGCGGCCGGCGGGCAGGGCGAACTCAGGCCGGAACCCGGTCGAGGAAGCCGATGACCTGGCGCACGCGCCCGTCCTCCAGCAGCACCACGTCGGAGCCCTGGATGGGAGCCTGGGCGCCGTCGGGCCCGAGCTCCCAGCTGAAGCGGACCTTGTCGGCGTATCCGTCGGGCGCGCCAACCAGCCGGAAGCGGAAGCCGGGGAAGCGCTCCTGGACGCCGGCGACGAGGGCGTCCATGCCGGCGTGGCCGTCAACCGCGGCGATGGGATCGACGTAGCTGGCGGTCGGCGACCAGCTCTGCTCCAGGAGGCTGCGGCGGCGCTGCGGATCGGTCTCGTTCCACAGCTCGATGTAGCGGTTGGCGACGAGGATGGGATCGGTCATGGCGGGTCTCCATTTCTGTGCGAGACCCATGCTGCCGAAGCCGCGCGTGCGGTGCGATTACGCCTCAGGTAATGGAAGTGAACGGAGGCCCAATGGACCCGGAAGTCCTGATCCGAACCGAAGGCCAGGTGGGCCGGATCACCCTCAACCGACCGCAGGCGCTGCACGCCCTGACAACCGCCATGTGCCTGGAGATGATCGAGGCGCTGTCGGCCTGGCGTGCGGATCCGGCCATCGTGCTGGTGATGATCGACCACGCCGGCGAGCGCGGCTTCTGCGCCGGCGGCGACATCCGGGCGCTGGTCGACAGCCTGGCAGAGAGCGGGAAGGCGGCCGAGGCCTTCTTCTTCACGGAGTACCAGCTCGATCACCTGATCTTCAGCTACCCCAAGCCGGTGCTGGCGATCATGGACGGGGTGGTGATGGGCGGCGGCGCGGGCATCTCGCTGCCGGCCGCCTTCCGGGTGGCCACGGAGCGCACCCGCTTCGCCATGCCGGAGACCGGGATTGGCCTCTTCCCGGACGTGGGCGCCTGCTGGCGGCTCTCCCGGATGCCCGATCACGCCGGCGCCTGGCTGGCGCTGACTGGCGCGCGGATCGGCCCTGCGGATTGCGAACTGCTGGGTGTCGTGACCGACTTCGTCGAGGCGGCGAAGCTGGAGGCCTTCAAGGCGGCCGTGCTCGCCGAGCCGGTCAAGGTGGAGACGATCCTCACCGAGTTCGAGGGCGAGGCCGGCCGACCGGCTTTCGCCGCCCATCAGGACGCGATCCGGCGGCTGTTCGGCGCGCCGAGCCTGGAGGCGCTGGTCGCCGGCCTCGCGGCGGACCGCTCGGACTGGGCCCGCGAGCAGCTGGAGATCATCCGGTCCAAGTCGCCGCTCTCCACGGCCGTCGCCTTCCGCCAGCTGCAGGCCGCAGCCGGCATCGACGACTTCGCGCAACTGATGGAGATGGAGTACCGCATCGCCCTCCGGCTGATCCGACGCCCCGACTTCTCCGAAGGGGTGCGGGCGGTGATCCTCGACAAGGATCAGCAGCCACGCTGGAGCCCGTCGAGCCTGGCCGAGGTGACCGTCGCGATGATCGACGAAGTGTTCGCTCCGCTGCCGCCGGAGAAGGCCTGGACGCCTCTGCCTTGACGGCTGGCGCGGCCGGGCGCGCTATGCCGCCAGAGAAAACTGGAGGAGGCGCACACATGTCTCGCAAGCTGTTCCTGGCCGCCGCAGCGGCGACCTTCCTGATGGCGGCGCCCGCCGCGACGCTGGCCCAGAGCCCGCCCCCGCATGTCGCCGCGGCCCTCGCCGACGCAAATCGCCCGGCCGCCGAGAAGGAGCGGGACGCGATCCGCAAGCCGGCCGAGATGCTGGCCTTCGCCGAGGTGAAGCCCGGCCAGAAGGTGATGGATCTGATCCCCGGCGGCGGTTACTTCACCCGCATCTTCTCCAAGGCGGTCGGACCGAACGGCAAGGTCTACGCCGCGACCTCGGGCCCCTACGCCAAGCAGATCGAGCCGGTCGCCAAGGATCCGACCTACGCCAACGTCCAGGTCGTCCAGCCGCCGGTTCTCGCCAAGCTGCCTGAGCCGGTGGACCTGATCTTCACCGCCCAGAACTACCACGACCTGCACCTGGCGCAGTTGAAGCTGGACGTGGGGGCCTTCAACAAGGCGCTGTTCGACGCCTTGAAGCCCGGCGGCCTGCTGGTCGTCGTCGACCACACCGCCATCGCCGGCGCGCCGATTTCAGTGGCCGACAGCCTGCACCGGATCGATCCGGCCATCGCCCGCAAGGAGCTGGAGGCGGCGGGCTTCCAATTCGTCGCCGAGAGCGACGCCCTGCGGAACCCGGCCGACCCGAAGACCGGCAACGTCTTCGATCCCTCGATCCGCGGCAAGACCGACCAGTTCGTCTTCAAGTTCCGCAAGCCGGGCTAAGGCGCTTTTTCCCTCCCCTTCATGGGGAGGGTGGACGCGGGGCGTAGCCCCGCGGATGGGTGGGGACGTGTCGAACTTCCCGAGCGCTGGGGATGGCCGAACCTTCCCCACCCGACCCTCGCTGCGCTCGGGCCACCCTCCCCTTGAAGGGGAGGGAAGGAGTTTTGCATGCGCATCGCGTTCATCGGCCTCGGCAACATGGGCGGCGGGATGGCCGCCAACCAAACGAAGGCGGGGCATGACGTCCTGGCCTTCGACCTGTCGGCAGAGGCGGTCGAGCGGGCGGCGGAGGCCGGCTGCCGGCCTGCGGTTTCGGTGGCCGAGGCGGTCCGGGATGTAGACGCCGTCATCACCATGCTGCCAGCCGGGCCGCACGTGCGGCAGGTCTACGGCGAGGACGTGCTGCCCAACGTTCGGGACGGGACCCTGCTGATCGACTGTTCGACGATCGACGTGGAGAGCGCCCGGGCGGTGGCGGCACAGGCCAAGGAGAGGCGCTTCGCCTTCGCCGATGCGCCGGTCTCCGGTGGCGTGGCCGCGGCCGCAGCCGGCACGCTGGCCTTCATGGTCGGCTGCGATGAGGCGGACTTCGCCGCCGTCGAGGCGGCGCTGACGCCGATGGCCCGGGCGGTGATCCGGGCCGGCGACCACGGGGCGGGGCAGGCGGCGAAGATCTGCAACAACATGGTGCTGGGCGCCTCGATGATCGCCGTCTGCGAGGCCTTCGCCCTGGCCGAACGGCTGGGGCTGGCGCCAGAGCGGTTCTTCGAGATCGCCTCCAAGTCCTCCGGCCAGTGCTGGAGCCTCACCAGCTATTGCCCCTGGCCGGGGCCGGTGGAGGCGGCGCCTTCAAACAGGGGCTACGAAGGCGGCTTCACGGTCGCCATGATGCTGAAGGATCTCAAGCTCGCGCAGGAGGCCGCCGCCCGGGCGGGCGCGGCGACGCCGTTGGGGGCCCAGGCTGAAGGGCTCTATGCCCTGTTCGACCGGTTGGGCTACGGGAACAAGGACTTCTCCGCGATCCTGCAGCTGGTCCGCGGACAGCTCTCCGAACTGGCGTGATTTCGCGAAGAACAGGCGCCGTTTGACGCAGATCAGGGCCTCGCGGGGGCCTGTCCGGTGGACATTCGCCGTACACGGCGCCAAATAGCCGGGAGTCAGGGGAACCGTTGCGGTCCTGGCGTTTCGGCCCGCGACGGGGGGAGTTCGAGGTGATGGACTACAAGGCCGCCTTCAACAACGCGCTGGACCGCGTCCACGAAGAAGGTCGCTATCGGGTCTTCATCGACCTGAAGCGCCACCGCGGCGACTTCCCCGTGGCGACCTGGACGCGCGACGACGGCACGACGGCCGACGTCACCGTCTGGTGCTCGAACGACTACCTCGGCCAAGGGCAGAACCCGATCGTTCTGGACGCCATGCACAAGGCCATCGAGGAGGCCGGCGCCGGCTCCGGCGGCACCCGCAACATCTCCGGCACCACCCACTACCATGTCGAGCTGGAGCGCGAGCTCGCCGACTGGCACGGCAAGGAAGCGGCGCTGCTGTTCACCTCGGGCTACGTCTCCAACGAGGCGACGCTGTCCACCCTCTACAAGATCCTGCCCGGGCTGATCGTCTTCTCCGACGAGCTGAACCACAACTCGATGATCTCCGGCATCCGCGCCGGGTCCCGCGAGCAGCGCAAGGTGTTCCGCCACAACGACCTGGCCCACCTGGAAGAGCTGCTGGCAGCCGCGCCCGAAGGCGCGCCCAAGCTGATCGCCTTCGAGAGCGTCTATTCGATGGACGGCGACATCGCCGACATTCCGGCGATCGTGAAGCTTGCCAAGCAGTACGGCGCCCTGACCTACATCGACGAAGTCCACGCGGTCGGCATGTACGGCAACCGGGGCGGCGGGGTCGCCGAGCGCGACGGCGCGATGGCCGACATCGACATCATCGAGGCGACCTTGGCCAAGGCCGTGGGCGTGATGGGCGGCTACATTGCGGCCGACGCTGTGATCGTCGACGCCATCCGCTCCTACGCCGACGGCTTCATCTTCACGACCTCGCTGCCTCCTGCGCTGGCGGCCGGCGCCCTGACTTCCATCCGCTGGCTGAAGCAGCACGACGAGATCCGCGAACGCCACCAGGAGCGCGCCGCGACCCTGAAGGCGCGCATGCGCAAGGCCGGACTGCCGGTGATGGACTCTTCGGTCAGCCACATCGTGCCGCTGCTGGTGGGCGATCCGGTCCACTGCAAGCTGATCAGCG
>NZ_DATAGM010000250.1:0-2332 GCF_036263695.1 Phenylobacterium sp. | reverse complement strand
TGCCCATCACCACTTCCAGAGTCTGGCTGAACGCCGGGCCGCCGCCGAGGTCGAAGCTGGTCCCGACGCCGACGCCGATGCTGGAGCGGCGGCCCCAGTCCGAGCCGCCGGCCCCGACGGATATCCGCGGCCCGCTGCCGTAGCCGGCCTGCTGCACCACGCGGTCGGCGACGCGGAACCAGTCGTAGCCCTCGGCGATGGCCAGGTCCGCGGCCCGCAGGAGGGCGTAGTCGGACACCTGCTGCACCGGCGCGCCCGGTCCACCGCGGAAGGTGATACGGTAGCGCCCGGGCTCGATCCGGTACTCCGAATAGCCGACGGCGGAGGGGCCGACGGCCGGCTGGTACACGGTGGGGGCGGTCGCGCAGGCCGCCAGCGTCAGGGCGGCCAGGGCGGGGACGATGAGGCGGGCCATCGGATGAGCTCCAGGGCGAAAGCCGTTGGGCTTCCGCATCTTAGCTGATCAAACGGCCAGCCGCTCGCCGCCGTTCCCGGAAAGCCCCAGCTTGGCCAGCAGGTGGGCCATGTCGGCGGGGACCGGCGCCTCGATCCGCTTGGTCCCGCCGGCCGGATGCGGGAACTCCAGCGCCGCCGCGTGCAGCATCAGCCGCGGCGCCGGCTCGCCCCCCAGCACCAGCGCGCCGCCATAGCGCGCGTCGCCGGCGATCGGCCGGCCCAGGTGCGCCAGGTGCACCCGCAGTTGGTGCATCCGCCCGGTCTCCGGCGACAGCTCCACCAGGGCGGCCTCCCGGCTCGCGGCGACGGTGCGGTAGCGGGTCTTGGCGGTTTCGGCGTCCGGGTGGTCGTCCGCGCAAACTCGCATGTAGGCCTCGCGCCCCAGGGTCTCGCGGCGCATCGGAACCTCGATGGTCCCGGCCCGCGGCTCCGGCACGCCCGGCGCCACCACCGCCTGGTAAGTCTTGCGGAACCTGCGCGCCATCATCGCCTTGCCGAGGAAGCCGGCCGCCGGCTGGGTCTTGGCGGTCAGGATCACCCCCGAGGTGTCCCGGTCCAGCCGGTGGATCAGCCGCGGCCGCGCCTTGCCCGGCCTGGCGAACGCCCAGAGCATTTCGTCCAGGGTGTTGACCTGCGCCCGCCCGCCCTGGCTCGACAGCCCCGCCGGCTTGTTCAGCGCCAGCACCTCGGCGTCCTCGTAGATCACCAGCCCCCGCACGAAGGCGATCTCCTCGTCGGAGAGCTCGATGGGCCGGTCGACGGCGCGAAGCTTGCGCGGGGGGCGCGGACTCATCGCCCGCTCCGCTCCTTGCGGATCGCGGCCCAGCGGTCGAGGCGCTCCTTGATGCGGGCCTCCACGCCTTCCCCGCGCGGCCGATAGAAGGCCCGCCTCTCCATCTCGTCCGGGAAGTAGTTTTGGCCCGAGAAGCCCTCTTCGGCGTCGTGGTCGTAGGCGTAGCCCTTGCCGTAGCCGAGGTCCTTCATCATCCGCGTCGGCGCGTTCAGGATGTGCTTGGGCGGCATCAGCGAGCCGGTCTCCTTGGCCGCCGCCTGGGCGGCCTTGAAGGCGGTGTAGACGGCGTTTGACTTGGGGGCTGCGGCCAGGTGCACCACCACCTGCGCCAGGGCGATCTCCCCCTCCGGCGAGCCCAGGAAGTCGTAGGTGTCTTTGGCGGCGTTGGCGAGCACCAGGGACATGGGGTCCGCCTCGCCGATGTCCTCGGCCGCCGCCCGGATCAGCCGCCGGGCGATGAACAGCGGGTCCTCCCCGCCGGCCAGCATCCGGGCCAGCCAGTAGAGCGCCGCGTCCGGGTCCGAGCCGCGGATCGACTTATGCAGGGCGCTGACGAGGTTGTAGTGCTCCTCGCGGTCCTTGTCGTAGGCCGGGCTGCGCTTCTGCAGCACCTGGCCCAGCTCCTTGGTGGTCAGCGGCTTATCCGAGCCGATGTTGAAAAGGGTCTCGGTAAGGGTGAGCAGGTAGCGCCCGTCCCCGTCGGCCAGCGCCACCAGCGCGCCGCGCGCGTCCGGCTCCAACGGCAGCGGCCTCTTCTCGAACGCCTCGGCCTTGGCGAGCAGGCTCTCCAGCGCCGCCTCGTCCAGCCGCTTGAGCACGAACACCTGGCAGCGGGAGAGCAGCGCGCCGTTCAGCTCGAAGGACGGGTTCTCGGTCGTCGCCCCGACCAGGGTGACCACCCCCTCCTCCACGAACGGCAGGAAGCCGTCCTGCTGGGCGCGGTTGAAGCGGTGGATCTCGTCGACGAACAACAGGGTGGATTGGCCCGCGGCGCGGCGGGTCCGGGCGGCCTCGAAGGCCTTTTTCAGGTCAGCGACGCCGGAGAACACGGCCGACAGCTGCTGGAACTCGTAACCCGCAGCC
>NZ_DATAGM010000249.1:0-6222 GCF_036263695.1 Phenylobacterium sp. | reverse complement strand
CTCCCGTTGACTAAAAGCAAGGCGGCGCCTATCAGACCGCCCTCGCTTCTAGCGAGCGCCTACGCGGGTGTAGCTCAGTTGGTTAGAGCGCCGGCCTGTCACGCCGGAGGTCGCGGGTTCGAGCCCCGTCACTCGCGCCATCAGGCCTAAGGGCCGAATCCCCAGATCTCAGTTCGCTCATCCCCGCGAAAGTGGAGACCGAAACCGACTCAGCGGCTGCTGATGGGTTCCCGCCTTCGCGGGAATGATCGGAGATAGCTAAGGTCCGAGCCGCGCAAGCGCCTCGACGACCAGCGGCGCTTGGCTCGGCAGGAGCTTGGACATCGCCGCCTCCGCGGGCCAGTAGGCGACCTTGTCGATCTCTGGGACCTCGATCATCCGGCCGGACCTCGGCGGCCACTCCATGCGGAAGGTGTTGCTGCGGAAGCCGGCGAGGTCGAGGTCGGCCTCGGCCAGCCAGCAGACCACGCGCTTGCCGCCTTTCTGGCGGATGGGGGTGAGCGGCTCGAACGGGCCGGCGATCGCCTGACCCACCTCCTCCTCGAACTCGCGGACGGCGCAGGCGAGCGGATCCTCGCCCTCGTCGATCTCGCCCTTGGGGATCATCCAGGCGCCGGCGTCGCGCTTCGCCCACAGCGGGCCGCCGGGATGGGCGAGCAGGAACTCGATACCGCCTTCTCCGCGACGCCAGACCAGCAGGCCGGCGCTGGTGCGTGTCGAACCCAACTGACCCTCCGTTCGCGGCAAGGTCTCGTTAACCCTGCCGGCGGACCTTGGCGGGATGTTGCGTCCCGCCCTCGCCGCCTTCGCCGCGCTCCTGTTAAGCGCCGCCGCCGCCCATGCCGATCCCTGCACCGCCATACCCGACAAGGGCCCGATGCCGGCCGGCCTAAAGCGCGGGGCGACCTTCTCCGGCAAGGTGACCTATGTGGGCGACGGAGATTCCCTCTGCGTCGCGACGGGCCCGCGGAAAGACCAGTGGGTCGAGGTGCGGGTGGCCGACTTCTACGCCCCCGAGATCAGCTCCAGTGAAGGCCCGGCAGCCAAGGCCGCGCTCTCCCGCATCGCCCAGGGCAAGCAGGCGACCTGTAAGGCCGAGAAGCGGTCCTGGGACCGGGTCGTGGCGACCTGCACGATCGATGGGCGCTCAGTCGCCGAACACATGCGACGGGCCGGCATTTCCGAGGGCGGCCGGGGTCAACCGACGGCGGCCTCGCGGTCCCTCTCCAGCACGAAGTCGTCGGGATTCGGCTCGAGCGTTGCGCGCCAGTAGTCCACCAGGCCGAAGGGCCAGTTCTGGGTGACCCGGCCGGCCTCGTTCTTGTACCAGCTGGTGACGTTCGGCGAGCCCCAGGCCATCAGCCGATTGGCCTCGTCGACCCGCTGATTGAACGCCTCGAACACCTCCCGCTTCGGCTCCAAAGCCTTGGCGCTGGTCTCGGCGATAAGCTTCAGGCAGCCCAGGATGTAGCGGACCGAGCACTCCGAGAAGAAGATGATCGAGCCGTTGACCACGATGTTGGTGTTGGGCCCATAGATCATGAACAGGTTCGGGAACCCCGGCGTGGTCATGCCGAGGTAGGCCCTGGGATCGCCGCCCCAGGTCTCGTGCAGGTCGCGTCCCTCCCGGCCCTTGATCTTCATCGGCCACAGGAACCGGCTGGCGTGAAAACCGGTGCCGTAGATGATCACGTCCACCTCGTGGAGGGCGCCGTCCTGCGTCCTCAACGCCCTGGGCGTGATCTCCGTGATGGGGTCGGTGACCAGCGAGACGTTCTCGCGCTTGAGCGCCGCCAGCCACACCCCGTTGTCCAGCAGCGCCCGCTTGCCGCCCACCGGGTAGCTGGGGACCACCTTATCGACGAGGTCCGGCCGGTCAGCCACCTGGCCCGCCAGGGCCTGGGCGATCATCTCGCGGAACATGGCGTTGGCGGCGCTGACGGCGCTCGGCGGGCCCTCCCAGGCCGGGTCGGCCTTCACGGCGGGGAGCAGGCCGTCGGTGACCATCCAGAACAGGAAGAAGCGGTACCACTTGTCATAGTAGGGCAGGTGCTCGAGCAGCCACTTGAAGCCCTCCGGCACGTCCTCGTGGTAGTGGGGCGTCGGGAAGCACCAGGGCGGCGTGCGCTGAAAGACCTTCAGGCTGGCCACGCAAGACGCGATCTCCGGCACGAACTGGAAGGCGCTGGCGCCGGTGCCGATCACCGCCACCCGTTTGCGCGCCAGGTCGACGTCGTGCCGCCATTCGGCCGAGTGGAAGGCCACGCCCTCGAAGCTCTCGCGGCCGGGGATGTCCGGATAGCGCGGCCGGTTCAGCTGTCCGACGGCGCAGATCACCGCGCTGGCCTCGAGGCTGACGTCCCGGCCGTCGGCGTCCACCGCCTTGACGCGCCAGAGCCCCCGCCCCTCGTCCCAGGTCATCTCCTCGACCGTGGTGCGGAACTGGATCTTCTCGCGCAGGCCGTAGCGGTCGGCGACGCTACGGAAATAGTCCAGCAGCACCGGCTGGGTGGAGAAGTGCTGCGGCCAGGCGTGGTTCGGCTCGAAGCTGTAGCTGTACATGTGGTTCGAGGAGTCTACACGGCAGCCCGGGTAGGTGTTCTCGAACCAGGTGCCGCCCACTTCGGGGTTCTTCTCCAGGATGGTGAAGTCGACGCCGGCCTGGGAGAGGCGGATCCCGGCCAGGATGCCGGACATGCCGGCCCCGATCACCACCACCTTCAGCCGCCGGCTCGCCTGTTTCAGCGGCGGCGCGTCCCACTTCGGATCCTTGGAGCTCTCCCCGCCCAGGGCCAGCTCGTCCATCAGGAAGTCCGCGTAGCCCTCCGGAATTTCGGCCCCCGCGACGAAGTCCATCATCCTGCGGACGCTATCGGTCGGCGGCGGGGGCGGAAGGGTCCTGTCGCCCGCCAGCCAGGCCTCGATCACCGGCTTGGCCGCGGCGCGGATCTTCGCTTCCTCTTCGGCCGAAAGGCCGGTGTCGCCGCGCGACAGCGGCGTGTAAGTGGGCTTCCACTCCGGCTTCAGCCACGAAGGGTCGCCCGTCAGGTGCACCAGGCACACGACCAGCGAAGGAAGGTGGGCAGCCTCCAGAGCCTCGTCGAGCGTGCTCATCGGCGTCTCCCCGTTGTCGTTGTTTTCTGGGGCGATTGCGGCGGCTTGCCTTACCGGAAGTCAACCCTGCGCGGCGCGGATCCGGCCCAGCAGCTCTGGGTTCAGCGTCCGCCCGGACGCGCCGAGGTTCTCCAGCAGATGCGCCATCCGCGTCGTGCCGACCACGGCGCAGGCGACATTCGGGTTGGCCAGCACATAGGCCAGCGCCGCCTGCGGGCCGGTCATCCCCTCTAGCCGGTGCAGGAAGCCGAACCGCGCGCCCCGCGCCACGTCCGCGCGGTGGTTCTTGAGGGCGCGAAGCGCGTACCAGACGTCGCGCGGCGAGTGCAGCTTCAGCACCTGGCGACCGGTGTGGCCCATGGCCAGCGCCATGCCGGCCAGCACCCCCTTCCCCGCCGCCGCGGCCCGCGCGATCAGCGGCTCGCGCTCGGGGCGCAGCACGTTGTAGTCGACCATCACCACGTCGAAGACCGGCAGCGTCAGGGCGTGCTCGATGACGCGCGGGTCGAAGCTGTTCAGCCCCACCGCGCGGCTCAGGCCCCGGTCCTTGAACCCCTGCAGCGTCGCCAGCAGCTCGTCCGTCAGTTCGCCGACGGCGGGCCCGTGCAGCTGCAGCAGCCCCACCGCCTCAACCCCGAGGTTGCGCAGGCTGCGCTCAAGGCTGACCGCGACGGCCGCAGGCGAAAAGTCCCGCGCGATCCGCCCGCCGCCGGCGTGATAGGTGCCGGCCTTGGTGGCGATCACCAGCCTATCGGTCGCCCGCCCCGCCAGGGCCCGCCCGAGCCGGGGCTCGGCCTCTCCGTGAGAGTAGCTGCCCCCTGTGTCGAAGAAGGTGACGCCGCGGTCGATGGCGGCGTGGACCAGGGCGCAGGCCTCGGCCTCCGGGAACGCCTTCATCCCCCACCAGCTGGCGCAGCCGAGGCCGATCTCGGAGACCGTCAGGCCGGTGCGGCCCAGGGGGCGGTAGAGCATGGCCCTATCTAGCCCGAAGCGCTGCGAAGGGAAGCGAGCCCCTCACTCGCCCTGCGCCGGCGCCTTGCGGTTGTGATCCGCTTCATCGCGCAGGACAGCCCAGACCAGCGGCCCGCCGGCCAGCAGCACCGCGACACCCAGCAGCGCGCCCATGCCCGTGTAGGCGATGCTGGAATAGAGCAGGTAGGCGGAAGTGGCGCAGAACAGAATCGGCGTGGCCGGATAGAGCGGGGTGCGGAACGGCCGGGGCGCGTTCGGCTCGGTCCGCCGCAGGCGCATGACCGAAAGCCCGACCAGCAGCATGAAAAACCAGAAGGTCGGCGCAGTGTAGTCGACCATCGCCTGGAAGCCGTCCCGAGTGGTCGCGCCGAAGGCGATCAGCCCCAGGCTCACGGCCGCCTGCAGCAACAGCGCCGGCGCCGGGTTCTCACCGCCCGCCCGCCATCCGCCCAGCCAGGACAAGATCCGCACGTCCCGCCCCAGAGCGTAGGAAGTTCGCGCGCCGGTGAAGATGGTGGCGTTGAGGGTGCTGAGCGCGGCGACGCACACCGCCAGGCTCAGCCCCCAGGCGCCGCCCTCCCCCACGCTCGCCCGCATCAGGTCCGCGCCCACCGCGTCGGCGGCGCGCAGCCCGTCCAGGCCCAGCACGGCCAGGAAAGCCAGGTTGACGATCAGGTAGATGGCGGCCACGGCGCCGAGCCCGAAGATGATCACCCGCACCGTGTCGCGGCCAGGATCGCGCAGGTCCTCGCCGAGGTAGGCCGCCTCGTTCCAGCCGCCGTAGGTCAGCAGCACGAAGACCATCGCCAGGCCCAGGGCGCCGCCCGACGCCTCGGAGGGCGGCGAGGCGGGCGGGGCCGGCAGGACGCCGAACTCCACGCCGGCCGCCACTATCGGCGCCAGCACCACCAGCGCGAACACCAGCGCCATGGACAGCAGGCGCTGGATCCCGACGGTCCCACCGCGACCTACGAGATTGAGCCCGGTGAGCGCCGCCACCGCCAGGGCCGCGTGGATCGCCGGGCCGCGCTGGCCGAGCGGCAGCAGTTGCTGGGCGTAGTCGGCGTAGGCGAAGGCGACCACGGCGATGGCGCCGGTCTGGATCACCGCGCCCCGCGCCCAGGCGAACAGCACCGCCAGCGGGCGGCCGAACGCGCGCTGGAGGTAGCGGTACTCCCCGCCGGCGCTGGGAAAGGCCGAGCCGAGCTCGGCGTAGCAGAGGCCGCCGATGATCGCGACCAGCCCGCCGGCCGCCCAGACGGCCACGTAGGCCGCCTCGTTGGGCACGTTCGCCGCCACCACTGGCGGCGAGCGGAACAGCCCCACCCCGATCACGATGCCGACGACGATCGCCGCGCCGTCCAGGGCCGACAGCCCTGGGCGGGGCGAAGGTCGCGGTGGCTCCACCCGAGGTTTCCTCAGAACCGGCTCACGAGACCTTGGCGGCCTTCCAGCCGCTCACGGCCTGGCCGGTCGACCCCGGCGGCGGCGGCGCGGGCGCGAGCGTGTTTCCAGCCAGACGGGCGGAGAACAGCCGTGGGCCCGACGGGCTGTCGTAGGCGAAGGCCAGGGTGTCGCCGCGCACCCGGCCGTCGCGGATGGGCCTCGACTGGCCCGCAATGGTCACAGTCCCGGACAGCTCCTGGAACTTCTGGGTGAGGTCCAGGCTCATGTCGCCGGCCTGGCCGCCGCTCACCCGCCAGCGGCCCTGCACCTGGGCCGGCACGATCCACAGATAGACGTTGGAGCCGTCGGCGACCGCCTCCTCGTCCGGCTTCCAGTCCTCCATGTCGAAGGCGTGGGAGACCACCCGCGTCCCCGGCTTCAGTTCGGAGAGGATGCGCGGACGCAGTTGCATGTTCACCGACGGCAGCAGGTACATGGTCACCACCGTCGCGTCGGAGATCTTGGTCTTGAACAGGTCCTGCTGACGAAACTCGACCTTGTCGCTGACGCCGGCCGCCTTGGCGTTGGCGTTGGCCTCGGCGATCCGCTGCGGGTTGATGTCCACGCCGAAGCCGCGGGCCCCGAACTTCTTCGCCGCCGCGACCGGGATCCGGCCATCGCCGGAGCCGAGGTCGATCAGGAAGTCGCTCTTCTGGACCTTGGCCATCTCGAGCATCTTGTCGACCACCG
>NZ_DATAGM010000248.1:0-2489 GCF_036263695.1 Phenylobacterium sp. | reverse complement strand
CGGCCGCATCGCCCTGCACCACCACGGGCCAGACCACGACCCGGCACGGCCAGCGGTCGCGGATGCGGTGCAGGATGTCGCGGATCACCGCGCCCGTCGGGCTGGTGATCACCCCGATGGTCGCGGGCATGGCGGGGATCGGCTTCTTCCGCTCGCGCTCGAACAGCCCTTCGGCGGCCAGCCGGCCCTTCAGCTTCTCCAGCTGGGCCAGCAGGGCGCCGACGCCGGCCGGCTCCATCGTCTCGATGACGATCTGGTAGCGTGAGCCTGCCGGATAGGCGGTGATCTTGCCGGTGACGATCACCTCCAGCCCCTGCTCGGGCCGGCACTTCAGCCCGCGGACCGAGCCCTTCCAGACCACGCCGTCGATCGCCGCCCGCTCGTCCTTGATCGTCAGGTAGACGTGGCCGTTGGAATGGTGGGTGACCTTGGAGAGTTCGCCCCGCAGCCGCACGAAGCCGTAGGCGTCCTCGAGCGTGCGCTTCAGCGCAAAGGCCAGCTCCGAGACGGAATAGGGCCGGGCGTTGGAGGCGGTCTCGTCGGCGACTGCGTCGGTCATGGGCGCAAGTTAGCCGCTCCCCCGCTTCGCCCCAAACGAGACGGATCGACGCCGGCCAGATTCAACTCCTGCCCAGGGACTGGTTGTCTACGTCTGACCCGCCGCCCCAAAGAAAAAGAGCGCTCCGGCCGCAAAGCTGGAGCGCTCAGTCGTGGAGGACGCGACGCTACTAAAGGTATCTGCGGAGCGAGCGGGCGAGTTCGGCGGCGGTCGCCTTCTTCTTCCCGGTCTGCGAGGGCTGGTAGGCGACCCGCTGGTGTTCCATGCAGTAGGGGCTGTCGGAGGCCCGGCGGCCGCAGAAGGTGAATTCCTCGCTGGCGGGATCGCCGATCGGCCACTTGCACATGTGGGCGCCGAGGGTCAGCACGGTCGCCGTGCCGGGGGCCTCGTCGACATAGCGCACCGGCTCCGGCGCCGGGCGGGCGATGGCCAGCGGCTGGGCGATCCGCCGCGGCGCGGCCGGCGCGGCGGCCCGGGGCGCCGGACGCGGCGCCTTGAAGGCCGGGCGGGCCGGCTTCGACGGCGCCGCACGGCCCGACAGGCCCAGTCGGTGCACCTTGCCGATCACCGCGTTGCGGGTCACCCCGCCCAGCTGCTTGGCGATCTGACTGGCCGACAGGCCGTCCTGCCAGAGCTTCTTCAGAATCTCGACCCGCTCTTCCGTCCAGCCCATGTCCGCCTCCCAGCGATCTACTCGAGCCCCCAGGCGCCGCCCCGCGCAGCCCCCTGGATCTACATCTTGTGGCGCCGAGCCAATTCATCTCTCAGCAACCACTAGATATCGTAAACAAGCCGTTAACGACCACAATAGGCGCCCTACCTTTCATCCACAGGAACAAGATGTTGCGGCGCCCTGCCGCACTCTTGCGGCGCGCGCGGCTTGGGCGCACATCAGGCGCATGAAGGACGTCCCCGACGACGTGGCCCTCGTGGAGGCCGTCATCCCGCCCGCGCCGCGCGACTATCACGGCGTCAACTGGGCCGGGTTCCGCACCCTGTATCTCCGGGAAATCCGGCGGTTCTGGAAGGTGGGGATGCAGACCCTGGCCGCGCCGGTGGTCACGGCCCTGCTCTACATGATGATCTTCGTGGTGGCGGTGGGCGCCAGCCGCCAGCCGGTCCCGGGCATCGGCTTTGCGACCTTCGTCGCGCCCGGGCTCATCATGATGAGCATCCTCAACAACGCCTTCGCCAACTCATCCTCCAGCCTGCTGCAGGCCAAGATGAATGGACTGATCGGGGACTTCCTGACCCCGCCGCTGTCGCCGCCGGAGCATGTGGCGGCCTTCGCCCTGGGGGCGGCGACGCGCGGCATCGTGGTGGGGGCGGTGACCTGGGTGTCGGTCCTGCCGTTCACCGGCCTGCCGATCACTCACCTGTGGGCGGTGCTCTACTTCGGCGCCGGGGCCAGCGTGATCCTCGGTCTGCTGGGCATGATGGCCGGGCTGTGGGCCGAGAAGTTCGACCACATGGCGGTGGTCACCAACTTCATCGTCATGCCCATGACCTTCCTGTCGGGCACCTTCTACCTCGTGGAGCGGCTGCCCGAGCCGTTTCGCACGGCCAGCCACTTCAACCCCTTCTTCTATCTGATCGACGGCTTCCGCTACGGCTTCATCGGCCACGCGGAGTCGAGCCTGTTCACCGGCGTCGGCATGACCGCGGGCCTGGTCATCGCGCTGACCTGCCTGTGCCTGTGGATGTTCGAGACGGGCTACAAGCTGAAGACCTAGTTCTCCCCTGCCGCCCAGCGCATCGCCGCCTCGCGCTCCTCGGGGGCGAAGGCTCTCGCCTCGACCTGTGGGATGACCGGATCGAGGGTGGAGACCAGCGCCTTCAGCCAGGCCTTGTCGGTGACCAGGGCGGCGCGGCGGAAGCGGCTCCACTCGCGGAACTTCATCAGGCTGAAGCGGAAGTCCTTCATCATCGC
>NZ_DATAGM010000247.1:0-2884 GCF_036263695.1 Phenylobacterium sp. | reverse complement strand
GATCTTCGAGTCTCTGGAGGGCTCGTTCCCGCAGGCGGGTCAGGGCGCGCTACGCACCCTGGCGGGATGCTTTGGCTTCTCCGGCGACGACGTCGAAAAGCCCTGCCGCGTGTTGTCCGGCGGCGAGAAGGCGCGGCTGGTCATGGCCAAGATGCTGTTCGATCCGCCGAACCTGCTGGTCCTCGACGAGCCGACCAACCATCTCGACATGGCGACCAAGGAGATGCTGGTCGCCGCCCTGGAGAACTTCGAAGGGACCATGCTCTTCGTCTCGCACGACCGCCATTTCCTCGCGGCCCTGTCGAACCGCGTGCTGGAGCTGACGCCCGAGGGGGTTCATCAGTACGGCGGCGGCTACACCGAATATGTCGCCCGCACGGGCCAGGAAGCGCCGGGACTGCACCCGGGAGGATAGCGGCGACGGCTGCGGCCATGTCGAAGCGACCGCCCCGTCAATTGACGCCGCTCCCGAACAAGCGCCTGAACGTCCATGGCCAGTGAAACCGTCTACATCGTGCAGTCCTACGTCCGCGGGCGGGGCCGGGGGCTGAAGGCCGAGCAGCAGGTGGGCTGCAAGAGCGCCGAGGAGGCGCGGCGCAAGGCCGAGCGGCTGGGGCCGCTGCGAGCGGGCGTGGTGGCGTTCTCGGCGACGGCGGACACCGAGCTTGGCGACTATGACGAGAACCCGGTGATCCTGTTCCGGTCCGGCGAGCTGCCGCATCCGTTCACCGAGGCCTGAGCCCCGCGCCCGGCCGTTGCTCTGGCGACCGAGGCGCGGCAAGCGCCGTTCCGCGGCTTGCCCAATCAGCGCTGATCTTCCTAGACGGGCGTGCTCGCGGTAGAGCCGCGGCATGACGATCTTGAACGACGCACTCTTTCCCCTGACGTCTCTCGGCGACGGGGTCTGGACGACGGAAGCGGGAGCGGAGTGGCGAAATCCGAACGGGCCGCTCTGGGGGGGCTATTCGATCGGCCTGTGCCTCGCCGTTGTGGCGGCCGAGCCGGAGGCGCAGGGCGAGCCGCTGTCCATCACACTTACCTACGTGGCGGGCCTGAGGGCCGGCACCGTCGAGGTGCGGACGCGCCGATTGCGCCAGGGCGGCTCTGTCGGGGTCTGGGAGGTCGAGCTGCGGCCGGCGGGCGCGACGGAGGTCAGCGTCCACGCCATCGTGACGATGGCCAGGCGACCCGCCACGCCGCCCTTCGCCTTTGCGCGGATGCCGGACGCGCCCGATCCGGACGGCCTGCCCTCGCAGGCGCGTCCTGGCGGGTCGCAGCACTTCGGCAGCCGGGCGTTCGAGCGCCGAACCTCCGAGACCTTTCCGATCGAGCCTGCACCGAGCTCGCGGTCTATGGCCTGGGTGCGACCCAAGCTTGGTCCGTGGACCAAGATTCTGCTGGGCATGCTGACCGACAGTTCACCGCCACGGGCCTTCTACGCCCTCGGCCATACCGTCATGACCACGACCGTGACCCTCACCATCTACCTGCACGCCACCGCCGAAGAGATCGCCGCTGCGGGTGAGGACTATCTGCTCGTCGAATACGAGGGCCGCGTGGGCGGCGGCGGCGCAACCGACGAGCGGTCCAGCTACTGGCGGCGCGACGGCAAGCTCCTGGCGACGAGCGAACAGCTGCTCTGGTATCGGGAGTACCGGAGTTTGTCCCCGGAGTGAGGGTCCAGCCAGCCCTCAGCAGCTAGCCCTTGGGCTTGAGGTCCGGGCGGGAGGCGATGAAGGCGGCTCGCTCGGCGTAGGTCAGCACCTTGGCCTTCTTCTGGCGCGAGACCCTCGGGGTCGGCGCGGCGTAGGTCTTGGAATTGGCGGGCGAGGCGCCCTTGGCGTCGGGGCGCCGGGGGGGCGGCTTGTTCATGGCGATCTCTCCGGGGCCGGGCGGCGCTCGTCAGCGCGCTATCCCTTCCATGGCAGCATTCGCTGCGGCGGCTTAGCGTTTCCTGAAGCGGGCGGCCTCGGCCGCCAGGTCGGAGGCCCAGCGCTCGGGCGCCTCCGCCTGCACCTGGAAGGGCAGCTCGCCGGCCACGCCGCGCAGGGCGAGCCAGAGCTGCTGATTGAAGTGCCCGAGGATCCGCAAGGGCCGGCGCTTGTCGTCGGTCACGTCCCAGCCGGCGTCCTCGAAGGCGAAGACCTGCTTCGGCATGGGCTGGGTCTCGACCCCGTCCCAGCCGGCCGGCCGCGGAACCGCCTCCGCCTCGTCGGCGGTGAGGCCGAAGAGGGCGCGCGAGCAGGCGTCCAGCTCGGGGAACTCGGCGCGGGCCTCGGGCTCCGCGAACTCGCGCTTCATCACCGCCCGGAACTCCAGGTCGGCGACGCCGGGCAGGTCGATGAGGCGGCGGAGGACGGGTCTGGTGGACATGAGGGAGGCCTAGCGTGGAAGGGCGGCCCTGGCGAGCGCCCAGCGGCGGACGCGAGGGCGAAGCGTCAGCCCACGCGTGACAGCGGCCCCGTCCAGGTCACGGGCCGTCCGCCCCGGGCCTCGGCGTGGGCGAGGTACATGTCCTCCAGCGCGGCCAGGGCGTCCCAGCGGGCGGCGGCGCGGCCGTGGGCTTCGTTGACGTTGCCCAGGGCGCTGGCCTGGCCCTGGCTGCGGGCGAGGGCGGCGAGGGCGCGGTACTGGTCGGCGTTCTCTCGGTGGCGTTTCATGTGTGGTGGGACTCCGAAGGGGGCGGGAAGAAGGAGCGGCGGGTGTGGGCGATGCGCCCGTCACCGGGGGCGAAGGCGCCGAGGAACCGGCCGTTCGACCACAGCGAGTGGCCGAAGGTGGAGCAGCCCAGGAAGGCGACGTTGACCGCCTGGCGGTCGCTCTCGACCTCCAGCGGGGCGGTCTCGCCGACCCCGTCGGGGCCGGTGACGCAGAGCAGGTATCC
>NZ_DATAGM010000246.1:0-10139 GCF_036263695.1 Phenylobacterium sp. | reverse complement strand
CCGAGCGCCGCCCGGCGCCGAGCCGCCTGACGGAGTTCTACCTGTGCGTCTCGGTCGGCGGCGTGGTCGGGGGCGCGACAACCGCCCTGCTGGCCCCGGTGATCTTCGACTCGGTGGCGGAATATCCGCTGATGCTGGTGCTGGCCGCCTTGGCCCGCCCCGCCGTGCGGCGCACGCACGATCGCGCCGACAAGGTCGTGGCTGGCATCGCCGCCCTTGCCTTGGCGGGGATGCTGGCGCTCACCATCGCCGACGCCGCCAGTCAGATCTTCGTCATGGTCTTGTTGCTGCTCGGCTGGGCCGCCGCGACGCTCCTTCGGGCTCACCGCCTGCTCTTTGCGATCACCCTCGCGGCGCTGGCCGCTCAGGTCGCCCTGGCGAGCCAAGGCGGCAGCTTGCATTCGACCCGCACCTTCTTCGGCGTGCATCGGGTCAGCGAGACGGTCGCGCCGCAACTCGGCGGGACAGTTCGCCTGCTCTCCCACGGCACCACGATCCACGGCTCGCAGGCGCAGGCGGCGGCCTTCCGCTGCGCACCAAGCGCCTATTACGCCCGCCAAGGCGCGATCGGTCAGACTTATGTCGGGATGGCGGCCGACCGGCCCTCTCTGCGGATCGGCGTGGTTGGCCTCGGCGCTGGGGCCACCGCAGCTTATCTGCGCGCGTCAGACTCCCTACGCTACTTCGAGATCGACCCGGAAGTGGAGAGGATCGCTCGTGATCCTCGCCTGTTCAGCTACCTGAACGGCTGCGCCAAAGGACCCGTCGACGTCGTGTTGGGCGACGCGCGACTGACGCTCGCAAAGGAGCCGGCCGGCTCCTACGACTTGCTGCACCTCGACGCCTTCTCCTCCGACGCGATTCCCACCCACTTGCTGACCGTGCAGGCGATCGAACAATACTTGCGGGCGCTCAAGCCTGACGGCGTGCTGTTGATGCACCTTACGAACCGCCACCTGGCGCTGGAGGCGCCGGCTGCGGCGGCCGCTGAGCGACTCGGCGCATCGGCCCTGTTCCAGTCCTATCGCCCGCCGGAAGACGTCCATCGAATGGTCGCCGCTCCCACTCGCGTGGTCCTGATCGCCAAGTCGCCAGAAGCCCTCGAGCGTTTCGCCGACGACCCCCGGTGGCGCGAAGCGCGCGCCGGCGGTACGCGGCCATGGACGGACGACTACACCAACGTCGTGGGCTCGCTCATCGACGGCTTGTCCTCGGAGGATGTTCGCTAGCCGCCCTTCCGACCTGGTACGCGAACGCCGGTATTGCCGGTGCGACGGGAGGGCGCGATGCTCGCCTGTCTGGTTTGGAGGCGATGGCCGTGCGCAGCAACTTGGCTTTGGCGGCAGCAGCGCTTCTGGTCACTGCGAGCCCGGCTGCGGCTCAGCACGAACACCACACCCACGAACCCGCCGAGCAGCTCGGGACAGTGACCTTCGAGGTCTCGTGCCGCCCGGAGGCCCAGCGCCAGTTCACGCGGGGCGTCGCGTGGCTGCACTCGTTCGAATACGAGGACGCCGAGCGGGCGTTCGCGGCGTCGGCGCAGGCCGATCCGCAGTGCGCCATGGCCCACTGGGGCGTGGCGATGAGCCAGTATCACCCGCTGTGGGCCGCGCCGACGCCCGCGGAGTTCGAGAAGGGCCGCCAGGCCATCGCCCGGGCGGCGGCGATCGGCGGCGAAACGGCGCGAGAGCGGGACTACATCACAGCGCTCTCCGCCTTCTACGCCAGCCCCGACCCGGCCGCCCATCGGCAGCGGACCTTCGCCTACGAGAGCGCGATGGAGGGCGTGCATCGCCGCTGGCCCAAGGACCAGGAGGCGGCGGTCTTCTACGCCCTGGCCATGGTCGCGGCCGGGATGATCGACGACGACGCGACCTTCGCCCGGGAGAAGCGGGCGGCGGCGATCCTTGATGCTGTGCTGGCGCGCGAGCCGGACCATCCGGGCGTCGCCCACTATCTGATCCACAGCTACGACTTCCCGGCGCTGGCGCCGCTGGCCCTGAATGCGGCGCGGCGCTATGCGGCCATCGCCCCGGCCTCGGCGCACGCCCAGCACATGCCCTCCCACATCTTCACCCGGCTGGGGCTGTGGGACGAGGCGGTCGCCTCAAACCTGCAGGCCGAGGCGGCGGCCAAGGCCTATGCGGTCAAGCACGGCCTGCCGGGCTCGTGGGACGAGCGGCTGCACGCCATGGACTACCTGGCCTACGCCTATCTGCAGGAAGGGGCCGACGCGAAGGCCGACGGGGTGCTGCAGGAGCTGTGGCGCATCGAGCGGGTCGACCCGGCCAACTTCAAGGTCGCCTTCGCCTTCGGCGCCATTCCCGCCCGCATCGCCCTGGAGCGGCGGCGTTGGGACGAGGCCGCGGCGCTGACCCTGCCGGACAGCGCCCGCAAGGCCGTGCCCTGGGCGCAGTTCCCCTGGGCCGAGGCGCAGATCCACTTCGCCCGGGCGGTGGGTGCGGCGCGTGGCGGGAACCTCGAGCTGGCCCGCCGGGAGGTCGCCCGGCTGCGCGAGATTCGCGAGGGCCTGAAGGGCGCGCCCGGCAACTACGACTGGGGCCTGCAGGTGGAGATCCAGCGGCAGGTCGCCGAGGCCTGGACGGAGGCGGCGGCCGGCCGGACGGTTGCGGCGGTGGCGCTGATGCGCGCCGCCGCCGACCTCGACGACGCCACCGAAAAGCACCCGGTCACGCCCGGCGCCATCCTGCCGGCCCGGGAACAGCTGGGCGAGCTGCTGCTGCAGACGAACCGACCCGCCGAGGCGCTGGCCGCCTTCGAGCAGTCCCTGGAGCGGGCGCCGGGGCGGTTCAACAGCCTCTACGGCGCGGCGACGGCGGCGCGCGGCGCAAGGGACGAGGCCAAGGCGCGCCGCTACTACGCCGAGCTGCTGACGGTGAGCTGCAAGGGCGACGACGCGCGGCCGGAGCTCGCCGAGGCGCGGGCCTTCGTCCCGCAGGCGCACGGATCCTGCGCGCCGTCTCAAACAGCGGCGCGATGAGCGGCAGCAGATCGACTATTTACCCGGGTGTAAGTTCGTGCGATTACGCCCGGGTAAATAGGAGCTCGCCGTGAACAAGCATGACCGCAAGGCGATGGTCGCCGCCTACAAGGAAAAGAAGACGGTCGCCGGGGTCTACGCGGTGATCTGCAACGCGACGGGCCAAGCCTGGGTCGGCCAGAGCCGTCACATCGACACCCAGCAGAACGGGCTCTGGTTCACCCTGCGGCTGGGAGGCTGCAGGACGCCTTCCCTGCAGGCGGCGTGGGACGAGCACGGAGAGGCCGAGTTCCGCTTCGAGCAGCTGGATCGGCTGCCGGAGGACGCATCAGACCTGATCATCGGTCCGGAGCTGAAGCGGCGCGCCGAGTTGTGGAGAGCACGCCTCCAGGCGGGCCCGCTGGTCTGAGGGAGGCGCGGCTAGCCGCCCCCGACGCGGGGCCATCCGATGGTGTCCTCGTGGGCCCTCAGGTTGCGCAGCCACCACGCCCAGTCTTCCGGGACGAGGCTCCAGGGGTCCGGGTGGGCCAGCTCGCGCGCGGCCCAGACCGGCCAGTGCGGGTTGGAGAGCGCCGGCCGGCCTAGGAACACCAGGTCGGTCAACTCCTCACGGACGACGCGGTCGGCCACCGATGGCAGCCCCAGGTTCCAGCTGATCGCCACCGGGACGCCGACCTCGCGCCGCATGCGCGCGGCGCGCTCCGCCATGAAGGCGAGCTCGGCCATGGGTCGCGACTTCATGTCGGCCGTGTTGAAGCCGAGGCTGAGGTCTACCAGGTCGAGCCCGTGCGGGAGCATCATCCGCACCGCCTCGACCGCGTCGTCGAACTGCACCCCCTGATCATGCAGGTCGTCGGAGCCGAGGCGGACGGTAAGCGGCAGCCGTTCGGGCCAGACCGCGCGCACCGCATCGAGCGCCTCGAGGTGGAACCGGAGCCGGCCGGCCAGGGAGCCGCCGTAGCCATCGGTGCGCCGGTTGGCCAGGGGCGAGAAGAAGCTGGCCCCCAGGTAGCCATGGGCGAAGTGGAGCTCCAGCCACTGGAAGCCGGCGTCCAGCGCCCGCCGCGCCGCGGCGGCGTAGGCGCGATGGATCTCGGCGATCTCGTCTGGCGCGAGCGCATGCACCGGCTGGGCGTACTTGCCGCCGAAAGGGACGTCGGACGGCCCGACGACCTGCCAGCCCTCCGGGTGGTCGGGAGACAGCTGGGCGCCCCCTTCCCACGGCTTGCGCTCACTGCCCTTGCGGCCGGTGTGGCCGAGCTGGGCGGCCGGAACCGCGCCCATGTCCTTGATCAGTTGGGCGACCCGGGCGAGCCCCTCCACCTGGGCGTCGTCCCAGATGCCCCCGCAGCCGACGCTGGTGCGCCCGTCGGGCGTGATCGCCAGTTGCTCCGGGAAGACGAGCCCGAAGCCCCCAGCGGCCCGCGAGCCGAGCAGCATGAGGTGGAAGTCGTTCATCTCGCCCTGCTGCGACCGGTACATGGTCATCGGCGACACGGCGATGCGGTTGCGGAGGGTGACGTCTTTCAGGCTGAAAGGATCGAAGAGGTGGGGCACGGGCACTCCTGAGAGGCGACACGTTGAAGGCCGCAGAGCACCGCCGACAACCCCATGCTCCATGAGTTCGGGGCCCGGAAATGGCCTTTGCTCGAGCGTGTCGAACCGGCCGCAGGCCTGTGGCAAGCAAGATACACTTTCAACCTTTGCAGTCCTGCAGAACCAGTATGCAGAAACGCCGATTGTGGCCCGACGTTCGGGCTCATATCTGAGCCATCCACCGCGCCGCTGGGGCGCGAATCAGCCTCGAAGGACTACCGCCGTGTCGGCCCTCTCGCCTGCCGTTTCCGCTCCGTCCGACCGCACCAAGCGGCGGACTCTCGCCAACTCGCCGAACCGTCGGCGTGAGGTGATGCGCGCGGCCGTGTGGACGCTGTTCGTCGGCGGGGCGACCGTGGTCGCGCCCTACCTCCTGCTCCACATCTAGGTTCCGCTCAGCGCGCGCCAACGAGCTTCGGCCTCGGCCTTGAGCGCCTCGCCGTGGGCGGTGAAGCCCAGGCGCAGGGGCCGGCGGTGCTTCCTCAGGTGCAGGCTGGTCAGCAGGCCCTGGGCGAAGATCTCGCCGGTGGAGAGGATGCAGGCCGCCTCGCTGAGCTGCTCGATTTCGACGTAGCGGATCGACTTCACCCAGCCGCCGAGAGCCGCGTTGCGCAGGTGCAGCTGCTCCAGCGGCACCCATTCCATCACCTGGAAGCTCGCCGGCCGCTCCGGCAGGCCGGGCAGCACCTCGGTGGTGAGCAGCCGCGCGCCGATGCGGATCTCGCCTTCCGCGCTCTTGTGCAGCGGGTTCCAGCGGGACCAGCCGGCGATGTCGTAGACCAGGTCCCAGATGACATCGGCCGGCGCCTGCACGCCGATGCGGTGCTCGACCTTCACCGGGATCGGTCCGGCGGTGGCCTTCATCTTGGCAGCGGCCTGTTTGCGGCCGCTCAAGGTGCTGACGGGGGGCGCGAGAGCCATGAGACGGGCGTAACTCCTGTGTGTTCGCGCATAGTTAGGTGCGCACCCGCCAGGTCGCACCTGCCGGGCCGTCCATCACCTCGACGTTCAGCGCCGCCAGCTGGTCGCGGATGCGGTCCGCCTGCGGCCAGTCCTTGGCCGCGCGGGCCTGCGCCCGGGCGGCGATCAGGTCTTCGACGCGGGCCTTGAGCGCCGGGTCGGCGCCGCCCTGGAACCAAGCCTCCGGGTCGCCCTGGAGGAAGCCGGCCAGCGCGCCGGACGCCAGCAGCTGACCCTTCGTGCGGGCCCTGACTTTGGCGTCGCCGGTCTCCAGGTCCGAAGCCAGAGCGAACAGTTCGGCGAAGGCCTGGGGCGTGTTGAGGTCGTCGTGCAGCGCCGCGAGGAACCGCTCCGACGGCTGGTCGGTCGAAGGCGTGACGTCGGCCGCGCGGCGCAGGGCGCCGTAGAGCCGGTCCAGCGACTTCTTCGACTGCTCGATCAGCTCGCCGCTCCACTCCATCGGCTGGCGGTAATGGCCGGTCAGCAGGGCCCAGCGCAGGGCTTCGCCAGGCGCCTTGGTCACCAGCTCGTGGACCAGCACCACGTTGCCCAGCGACTTGCTCATCTTCTCTTCGCCGAAGTTGAGGAAGCCGTTGTGCATCCAGTAGTTGGCGTAGCCGTGGGCGTGGCTGCCGCACACGCCCTGCGCCAGTTCGTTCTCGTGGTGCGGGAAAACGAGGTCGATGCCGCCGCCGTGGATGTCGATCGGCAGGCCCAGCGCCTGTTCGATCATCGCCGAGCACTCGATGTGCCAGCCGGGCCGCCCCGGTCCGAAAGGGCTGTCCCAAACCGGCTCGCCAGGCTTGGACGGCTTCCACAGCACGAAGTCGGCCGGGTGCTGCTTGTAGGGCGCGACGTCGACCCTGGCGCCGGCGATCATCTCGTCCATCGGCCGGCCCGACAGCTTGCCGTAGTCGGCGTAGGCCTGGGTGTTGAAGAGCACATGGCCCTCGGCGGCGTAGGCGGCGTTGCTGCGCACCAGCCGCTCGATGAAGGCGATAATTGCGTCCATCGTCTGGGTGGCCCGGGGCTGGAAGGTCGGACGCAGCGCCCCCAGCACGCTCATGTCGGAGTTGTAGGCAGCCAGGTATCGGTCGGTGATGACCTCGATCGGCACGCCCTCGTCGATGGCCTTCTGATTGATTTTGTCGTCCACGTCGGTGACGTTGGCCGCGTAGAGCACCGCCTCATCGCCGTAGAGATGGCGCAGCACGCGGAACAAGAGGTCGAAGACCACCACCGGCCGGGCGTTGCCGATGTGGGCGAAGTTGTAGACCGTCGGCCCGCAGACATACATCGTCACCCGCGCAGGGTCCGCCGGGACGAAGGCGCGCTTCTCGCGCGCCATGGTGTCGTAGAGGGTGAGGGTCATTTCCAGCTGACGCAGCGTGACAGTTGCCCGGATGCGGGTTGGCCCCATATACAGAGCGCCCGGCAGTCAGGCCACGGGGGTCGCAACCGCGAGAGCCTGGCGCCGCAGAAGGGTGGCACGCGTCATTTCCGGGGCCTTCGCCCCGGCGCAACTCAGCCCTCAGGGAACCTGCCTTACATGGACGCCATGAGCCGCGACCGCAAAGCGATCGGCGCCGCCGACGATCTCGAACCCGTCGCCCGCCCGAGCCGCGAGGAGGCCATGGAGGCCGTCCGCACGCTGATCGCCTGGGCCGGGGACGACCCGCGCCGAGAGGGCGTGCTGGACACCCCCAAGCGGGTGGTCGACGCCTACGCGGAGTGGTTCGAAGGCTACGCCGCCGATCCGGCCAAGGAACTGAGCCGCACCTTCGAGGACGTGCAGGGCTACGACGACATCGTCATGCTGCGCGAGATCGAGGTGGAGAGCCACTGCGAGCACCACATGGCTCCGTTTCTGGGCAAGGCCTACGTCGCCTACATGCCGACCAACCGCGTCGTCGGCATCTCCAAGATCGCCCGGGTGGTGGAGATCTTCTCCCGCCGGCTGCAGACCCAGGAAACGATGACCCAGCAGATCGCCGATGCGATCACCGACAGCCTGCGCCCCGCGGGCGTCGCGGTGCTGATCGACGCCGCCCACCAGTGCATGACCACCCGCGGCGTCCACCACCGGCACGTGACCACCATCACCACACAGTTCACCGGCGTCTTCAAGACCGACGCCTCCCTGCGCCAGCGCTTCCTGGACTTCGTAAACAAGCGCTGATCTTCAGACGTCATCCCGGACGGCCGGATGGCCGATCCGGGACCCAGATCCAGGGCGATCTGGGTCCCGGCTATCGCTCCGCTCGGCCGGGATGACGAAAGGTTTGCCTGCATGGCCGACGCCCCCTTCCCCACGGCCCCCACCAAGGACGCGCTGGAGCGCGGCGAGGTCCTCACGCCGAAGTTCGACGCCGGCGGCCTGATCTGCGCGGTGACCACGCACGCGGAAACCGGCGAGGTGCTGATGGTCGGCTGGATGAACGCCGAGGCGCTGCGGGCGACGCTGGACACCGGCGACGTCCACTACTTCAGCCGCTCGCGCGGCGAGCTCTGGCGAAAGGGCGACACCAGCGGCCAGGTGCAGAAGGTCGTGGAGATCCGCGTCGACTGCGACCAGGACGCCGTCTGGGTGAAGTGTCTGCCGCAGGGCGACGGCGGCGCCTGCCACGTCGGCTTCCGCTCGTGCTTCTACCGGGTGGTGGAGGGCGGCAAGCTCGTCGAGCGGCCCTAGGCCTCGCTCAGCCCTGACACGCCCTCCGGCCCTGGGGTGGCCCGATACCGCTTCACCACCCGCGTATCGAAGGCCCTGTCGTGGATGGTCGAGACGGCGACGAACTCGGCCACGGCCGCCTCGCGGGTCAGGGTTAGCAGCGTGTAGCCCTTGGCGGTCTGGTCGGTGAACAGGACCTCCTTGTTGGCCGCCTCGAACAGCTGGGCGACCGGGATCTCCTTCACCGCATCGCCGCCGCCAGGGCTGGTGATCGAGGTGGTCCCGAACTCAACGGCGGCCCTGCGGCCAGCTTCGTCGTGCACCTCGTTGGCCCAGAAGGCGTGGGAATCGCCGGTCAGCACCACCGTGTTGGCCCTGGCGGCGGACAGCCGCTGCAGCAGCCGCTCGCGGGCCGCCGGGTAGCCGTCCCACATGTCGAGGCCGTAGGGCAGACCCATCCGCGCGAGCCGCGACATGCGCAGGGCGCGCGAGCGCACGCCCGGCGAGGCCTTGCCCAGCTCCTCGATCTTACCCTCGCCGATCATCTGCACCATGTCGGGCGGGTAGATGCGGGCCATCAGCACCTGGTTGCCAAGCACCTGCCAGACCGGGCCCGGGCGGGCCGCCTCGGCAGCGATCCAGTCCAGCTGCTCGTCGCTCATCAGCCGGCGCTGCGGATCGGCGAGCCTGGCCTTGAAGGCCGCGACCTCTGCCTCCCCGGCGGTCGGCGGCAGATCGGCCAGGTAGTTGAGCGGCTTGTCGCGGGCCGCGAGCCGGGTCTCCACCATGACCAGGTTGGCTACATCGCCGAAGCGGAAGGCGCGCCAGGCCGCGTCCACCGCCCGGCCCGGCGCCGGATCGCGGATAGGCATCCATTCGAAATAGGCCTTTAGGGCCGCGGCCTTGCGGGTCGCCCAGTCGCCGTCCTCCGGCTGATGGTTCTCGGCGCCGGCGGTGTAGCTGTCGTTGGCGCTCTCGTGGTCGTCCCAGGCGACGATCCAGGGGGCGCGGGCGTGGGCCGCCTGCAGCTGCGGGTCCGACTTGTACTGGGCGTGGCGGCGCCGGTAGTCGTCCAGGGAGACGATCTCCCGGTCGGGGTCGTGTGGCCGCTGGGCGGCGAGCGGCGAGTCCATGCCGTAGCTGCCTGGCCCCCCGTATTCGTAGATGTAGTCGCCCAGGTGCAGGACGGCGTCGACGCGCGGCGCGTCGGCGATCGCCTGGTAGGCGTTGAAGTAGCCGTTCGGGAAGAGGGAGCAGGAGGCGACCGCCAGCACCACATTCTCGGTGGGCCCGTCCGGAAGGGTGCGGGTGCGGCCCTCCGGCGAGGCGGCGCCCGCCGCTTCGAAACGGAAACGGTAGTCGCGGCCCGGCTGAAGGCCAGTGGCGTCGACCTTGACGGTGTAGTCCCGACCCGGGCCGGTGCGGCCCGACCCCGAGCGGCCCCGGCCCCCACCCACGGGGTCGATCCGCCAGCGGTAGTCGACGGTTCCGCCCGACGTCTCGAGCGGGGTGATCCGGGTCCAGAGCACCACCCGGTCCTGTAGCGGATCGCCAGACGCCACACCGTGCCGAAATGCGACAGGGCCGCTGTAGGCCTGGCCTTGCGCCGCGGCGGGCGCTCCGGCCGAGACGCCCAGCAGCGCCAGAAGTTCTCGTCTGTGGATGGTCATCCCGGCCTCCCCCTGATCAGCCTTCGCCATAGGATCAGTTCAAGACAGCTGCGTGTCGGGTGTCCAGGGGGTTGCGCAACGCCTGAAAAAGCGGCGCCGGCGGGCCAGGGGCGCGCCGGCGGGCTGTGAGTACTCAGATTGGGGAGCTAGATCAGGCGACGTTCGGCGCGGCAGCCAGCGGCGGACGGACGAGGCTCGGACCGCGGCCGGCGACCGCGGGCGTACGGGCGTTCTTCTCGGCCCG
>NZ_DATAGM010000245.1:0-4201 GCF_036263695.1 Phenylobacterium sp. | reverse complement strand
CCCACGGCGATGGCGATGGCCGCCGCCAGGGCCCGGGCCGGGTGGGCCCGCCATTCGCCGAGGATCATCCAGCGCAGCGCGGTGGGGCTCGCCAGCCCCTCAGCCGCCATGGCGGGGCTCCAGCCCATGAGGGGTGAGCTGCAGCACCCGGTCGGCCGCCGCCGCCGCCGCCTCGGAGTGGGTCACCAGGATGGCCCCGGCGCCGGCCCGCCGCACCTCGCCCTCGAACAGCGCCAGCACCTTCCCGGCGGTCTCCGGATCGAGGTTGCCGGTCGGCTCGTCCGCCAGGATCAGCGCCGGGCGGTGGGCCAGGGCCCGGGCGATGGCGATCCGTTGCAGCTCGCCGCCCGACAGCTGCTGCGGGTAGTCCTCGGCCCGGCTGCCGAGGCCGACGGCGTCCAACATCTCCCGGGCCCGCTCCAGCGCCTGCGCCGCCGCGCGGCGCTGCAGCACCAGCGGCAGGGCGATGTTCTGGGCCAGGGTAAGGTGCGGCAGGATGTGGAAGGCCTGGAAGACGAAGCCGATCCGGTCCCGCCGCAGCAGGGTGCGTTCGTCGTCCGTGAGGCCGGAGAGGGGCCGGCCCTCGATCGCCACCTCGCCCGCGTCGGCCACGTCCAGGCCGCCGACCAGGTTGAGCAGGGTGGACTTGCCAACCCCGGACTCGCCCATCACCGCGACGAACTCGCCTGGCGCCAGGCGAAGGTCCAGACCCTCGAACAGCCGACGGCCGCCGGGCACGGACTTGGAGAGGCCGGTAAGGCTGACCAGCGGCGCGCCGGCGGGGGAGGGCATGCCCCAGCCTATCCCGCCGCCCGAGCCGTGCGCCAGCGGCGTCGTGGTTAAACTATTCGCAATAGATTACATTGCCGTAACTTCCTTAAATCGGCGTCATTACGGCCCTTTAACAAGACTTCTGCGGAGCGCCTGAGTATCCATCAGGTCATAGACGAACACGTCAACAACACCGCTGCTCAGGAGAAACGCAGATGACCAACTACACCAACAAGATCGCCGGCTTCGCCGCCATCGCCCTCGCCGCCCTGCCGCTGGTCGCCATCGCCGGCATCGCCGAAGCCGCCCCGGCCACCGTGCAGATCAGCGACCTCGACCTCTCCACCGCCGACGGCCAAGCCAAGTTCAAGGCCCGCGTGAAGGACGCCGCCGCCGAGTTCTGCAAGGGCAGCGAAATCACCGGCAGCCGCACCTCGGGCATGCGCAGCTGCATCGCTGCGGTCCAGGAGGAGATGACCGAGAAGCTCGCCGCGCACCAGGGCGCCGCCAAGACCTACGCCGCCCGCTAAGGGCGCCCCTGGGGCTCGGCCCCCTCCCAACCGCGCCCCCAATACAGAAACCCGCCGGTCTGCCCGGCGGGTTTCTTTGCGTCTTAGGTCCTCGACAAGCAGGTCGCGGTGCTGGCCGGTTGTTCTTTATCATTACACCTGAGTAACTTCCTTAAATCGACGTCATTACGCCCCTTTAAGAAGACATCGAAGACAAACGAAAGTATCTCCTAAGTCATCGACGGAAACGTCAACAACATCGCTGCTCAGGAGAAACGCAGATGACCAACTACGTGAACAAGATCGCCGGGATCGCCGCCATCGCCCTCGCCGCCCTGCCGCTGGTCGCGATCGCCGGCGTCGCCGAAGCCGCCAGCGTCAAGATCGGCGACATCGATCCCTCGACTGTCGAAGGCCAGCTGGAATTCCAGTCCCGCGTGAAGGATGCGGCGAACGACTACTGCCGCGCCAATGCACTCACCGGCAGCCGCCTCGCCTCGCACCGGACCTGCGTCGCCGCGGTTCATGACGAGATGAACGAAAAGCTGGTCAAGGTGCAGCAGGCCAAGGCGGAGAAGGCCCAGGCCTACGCCGCCCGCTAGACCTTCCGCCTGCGGCGGGCTGCTCCCCGCAAACGAAGCCCGCCGGTCTGCCCGGCGGGCTTCTTTCTATTGTTCGGATCCAGGGGCCGACGGGTAGGTCCCGAGTTCGAGGCCCTCCGCCTTGCAGAGCCGCTCGATGTCTTCAAACACGGCCCCCCGTGAAGAGTCGCGGCCCGGGGCGCCGCCGGGCCGGGGCTGAATGATCGCTCGAGCGACCCTCGCCTCAGGCAAAGGCGCTTCAAGCTCCAGGCGGAAGGCGGCTACCTCGGCAGGCTGCAGCCAGGCGATTCCACAATAGGTCCGCCGGTCGCGGCTCTCCCTCAGCTTCAGGATCTGTAACGGCGCGGAGGCGCCGTAGCGTTCCGCCACGAGGTCAGCGACGAGATCGCGCTTTTCCTTCGCGGTGAGCGGACCGCAGGCTGCGACCGAAGCCGCCAGCGCCGCTGAGGCCAATGCTCGCGAGATCACAACCCCCTCCGGCGTTCCGGAGGTTCAGCCTATCACGGCCTGCTCCGGGGGCAGGTCAGCCGCCGTAGCCCCGCGCGCCGTCGGGGTCGGCATCGTCCTCGCCGGGCGCCGCATAGCCGCCGTCGGGCAGGTCCTTGCCGCGCTGGGTCGACAGATCCGCTTCGCCGGGCAGGCGGGCGCCCTTGTCTTCGTCCGGCGTGGCCGCCGTCTGGTTCTTCTCTCGCTCGCCGCCGAAGGTGCGGGGATCGCGCCGTCCCGGCAGGCTGCCGCCATCCGTCAGGCTGCCTTCGGCCTTTTCGTTCTCGTTCGCCATCGGTGATCTCCTCTGCCAGCGAGACGACGATGGTGGCCTGCGGGTTCCCCCGGTGGTCAGATGAAGTCCTTGGGCCCGCCGCTCCAGACGTCTGGATCTGCATCGGCTCATGCTGGCGCAGGAGCGGCTGCGGTCAAGCCGCTGGCGACGGCCGGAGAGTGTGCGACTGTGAAGCCATGACCCGACTCGCCGCCCTCTGCCTCGCCGCCCTGGCTCTCGCGGCCACCGAAGCGCGCGCCGCCGACTACGTCTCCATCGTCCAGGAGGTGGAGGTCGCCCGCCCGCCCGAGGCGGTGTGGAAGAAGGTCGGCGGCTATTGCGACCTCGGCGGATGGATGCGGACCAGCTGCGAAATCACCGCCGGCAAGGACGGCGAGGTCGGGGCCGTGCGGCGGATCGCTGGTCGGATCGACGAGGTGCTGGTGGCCAGGAACGCCACCTCCTACACCTACGCCCAGCCCAAGAGCCCGATCGACTACCACGGCACGGTCGAGGTCGCGCCGGCGGCGGACGGGAAGGGGACCCGTATCGTCTACAGCCTGTTCTACGACGCAGAGTCGCTGGGGACCGCCGAGGCCAAGGCCGCCGACCGCGCCCGACGCGCGGCGATGTTTGCGAACGTGCTGAAGACCATGAAGACCCTCGCGGAGGCCGACTAGCGCGTGGCCCGCCAAGCGGCCCGGTGGTAGACTGCGGGAGAGCCGAACGGAGGTCGAACCGATGTCCGCCATCCTCTTCGCGGCCGCCCTTGCCGCTGGCGCGCCGCCCGCCGTGGCCGCGCCCGATACGCTGAACTGCAGGGCCGAGCGGCCCATCACCGCCCAGTCACTGGACCGCCCCGGCGCCCGCAGGCTGGCCGAGCTGCCGCCGGGATCCCTCTACCGCACCGTCCTGCGCCGGGTTGGCGACTGCGATATCGTTGAGGTCAACGTCCGGGGCGCCTGGACCTTGGAGCCCAGCGGACGGGCCCCGAGGCCGACGCCGGCCCGACGGTGACGGGTTAAGGCGTCGCGGCACAGCCTCGCCGCCTGCTGGGTGGGACGACTTGACCTGTCACCTCCGCAGTCGCCTGCTCAAGTGATAGGTCAGATGTCCCCCGGAGGCGCCGGAACGCCTGCGCCGGGACACTCTAACCAGTCACCGCCTGCGCGGGCTCCTTGCGCGGACGCCCGTAGAGCAGGCGCGTGCGCACGGTGTAGGTGAGCATCCCGTCCTCCGCGTACGGCGCGAGCGCGCGGCGCAGGTCGGTGTCGAAGGCGGCGGCAAGGTCGTGGCCGAGCTTGGCTCTCGCCCAGGTGGCCCGGGAATGTTCGCCGTCGATGAGGGCTTCGAGGTCCATCTGGACGTCGTGCGCGAACTCCAGCCGTCGCGGCTCGGCGATCCAGGCCTCGTGGGCGCGGGCCGCGCCGGCCATGGCCGGGCTGTTCCACTCTCCGCCGAGCCGCTCCACCCAGCCGCGGATCACGGCGCCGTAGGCCTCCCGCCAGGGCGCCTCGGCGGGACCGTCGCCCTCGACGATCGCGATGACGGCGTCAGGC
>NZ_DATAGM010000244.1:0-2655 GCF_036263695.1 Phenylobacterium sp. | reverse complement strand
AGCCCCAAAGTGAAAT
Organism: Phenylobacterium sp.; assembly: GCF_036263695.1. Lineage (GTDB taxonomy): Bacteria > Pseudomonadota > Alphaproteobacteria > Caulobacterales > Caulobacteraceae > Phenylobacterium. The sequence continues at coordinate 2,639 of NZ_DATAGM010000244.1, read as the reverse complement.
TGGGAATAGTCGTCGCTCTTTCTTTCTCCCAGCAAAATATAATCGGTATCCAGCTTGTGGATTCTAGCGATGCGATACTTCCCGAGATCTCTCCCAAGTATGCGACCGGCCGCGGTTGCGACTGGGCTGGGCAGGGGTTGAATGTCTGGATTTGCTAGCTCGTAAATGCCGATAAAGCGCTTGTATCTCGGTTGTTCACCGGCTGGAACGGTGCGTTTGATCGGAAAATAGGCAACATCCCGATCAAGCAACTCTTCTCGCCGCCACTTCGCTGCTACGAATCTCGCGTTTCTAGATGCCACTCCACTGCCATCTCTATCGATGATAGAGTAGTCAATCCGCCAGTTCGCCATGGAAGTGTCGCCAACGTTCGCCTTTGGAAAGAACTCTCCCGGCTTGACCGACTTGTAAGCAATTGCCGCGGCTCCCAAAACCGTTGACTTTCCGCCCCCGTTGGTACCGATCAGCGCGGTCACCGGAAAGTCGAACCTGATCGTCTGGTCAGTGAGCGCTCGAACGCGCGAGAGCTTCATTTCGACGAGATATTTTCGGTAATTTCGCTTTGCTACACGCTGCTTCAGCTCGTCTATGTCAGATTGATGGATGTCCATGTTGGCCCTCGCGATGAGACGTGCCGCAGCCGCTTAGCCAAGGGCACTCAGCTGGCTCAGACTGATTCTCGTTCAGTAACTTAAGGTGGATCGGGGCCACCCTCCACGCATACAGGCACATCCTAAGTACCATCTGCGACCGCCGCCTGCACTAGAACGAGCTGGACGTGGGAGGCGGGATCGTCTCTCGCGATAGGAACCTGTGCTAAGCTCTCCCCGAAGGAGCACCCGGTGGGCGCGCAGCGTGGGCCGATGCTGGCGTGGTGGTTCGCCGTCCTGGCGGCGGCGACGCTCTGGAGTGCGGCCGGGGTTCAGGCGCAAGCGCCCGACCGGCCGGGGCCAGTGCTGGTCCTCGACATCGACGGCGCCATCGGCCCCGCCACGACGGAATACATCCGGGACGGCCTCGCCGAGGCCAAGGCGCGCAACGCCCGCCTGCTGGTGATCCGGATGGACACGCCGGGCGGGCTGGACAGCGCCACGCGGGTCATCATCGCGGAGATCCTGGCCTCGCCGACGCCCGTGGCGACCTTCGTCGCGCCGGCGGGGGCGCGGGCGGCGAGCGCGGGGACCTACATCCTCTATGCCAGCCACCTGGCGGCGATGGCGCCGGGGACGCACTTAGGCGCGGCGACTCCGGTCTCCATGGGCGGGGGGGCCTCGCCGCTGCCCGGCGGCGACGGCGGGGCGGACAGCCCTGAGGAGAAGGCGAAGGAGACGGCTGAGAAGGCGCCGACCGACGCCATGACCGCCAAGGTGGTCAACGACGCGGCCGCCTACCTCGCCAGCCTCGCCGCCCTGCAGGGGCGCGACGCCGCGTTCGCGGAGGCGGCGGTGCGGCAGGCGGCGACGCTCACCTCCGGCCAGGCGCTGGAGCGCAAGGTCATCGAGGTGCTGGCGGCGGACCTGCCTGGCCTGATCGCGGCGGCCGACGGGCGGACGGTGCAGCTGGCGGGCAAGCCGCACGTGCTGGCGCTGGCGGGCGCGCAGGTGGTGGAGCGCCCGCCCGACTGGCGCAACGCCCTGCTGGCGGCGATCGCCGACCCGAACATCGCCTACCTGCTGCTGCTGGTCGGCGTCTACGGCCTGATCTTCGAGTTCATGAGCCCGGGGAGCTACCTGCCGGGCTTGATCGGCGCGGTGTCGCTGATCGTTTCGCTGTTCTCGCTAAACCTGCTGCCGGTGAACTACGCCGGGCTGGCGCTGATCGTGCTGGGGATCGGCCTTCTGGCCGGCGAGGCGTTTGCGCCGGGCGTCGGGGCGCTCGGCGTCGGCGGCACGGTGGCGCTCGCACTCGGCAGCCTGATCCTCTTCAAGGGCCCGGTCCCGGAGATGCAGATCTCGCCCGTGCTGGTCGGCGTCGTGGCGGCCGCCTCGCTGGCCTACTTCAGCATCGTGGTCGCCGCGGCGGTGAGGAACCGACGCCGGCCGGCGGCGGTGGGGAACCTGGTGGGCGCCTCCGGGCCGGTGCTGAGCTGGGCGGGCGAGGAGGGCTTCGTGCGGCTGGAGGGCGAAAGCTGGCGGGCCAGGTCCGCCCGCCCGCTGGCGCCCGGCCAGACGGCGAAGGTCACGGCGCGGGACGGGCTGACCGTGGTGGTGGAGGCCGATTCCCCCACGACCGCTCATCCCGGCGAAAGCCGGGATCCAGACGGGGTTTCCGCCGGGAAAGCCTGAGGGTCTGGCCGGCTCAGTATGGATCCCGGCTTTCGCCGGGATGAGCGGATTAGAAAGGGCGAGCGAATGCAGCTCTACATCGACCTCGGGGTCTGGATCGTCGTCGGCCTGGCGGTGCTGTTCGTGCTGGCCCAGGCGATCAAGATCCTGCGGGAATACGAGCGGGGCGTGATCTTCACGCTGGGCCGGTTCACCGGGGTGAAGGGGCCGGGGCTGATCATCCTGATCCCCATCGTGCAGCAGATGGTGAAGGTCTCCCTGCGGACCATCGTGCTGGACGTGCCGAGCCAGGACGTCATCTCCCGCGACAACGTCTCGGTGAAGGTCTCGGCGGTAGTCTATTTCCGGGTCGTC
>NZ_DATAGM010000243.1:0-5492 GCF_036263695.1 Phenylobacterium sp. | reverse complement strand
GCCTAGGCTGGCCGACCTCGCCGTTTCCGTCCTGGGCCCGGTGTCCGACAAGATGCGCGGCTACCTAGCCGATCCCGCAGAGATCGACCGCATCTTCGCCGCCGGCGCCGAACGGGCCCGCGACGAGGCGGCGCCGGTGCTGGCGCAGGTGAAGAAGATCGTCGGCTTCTGGGGCTGAGCTCGCTTTCCAGGCGTCCTCGTGTTTACCGCCGCCGGGCCGCCGCTTATCGTAGCGGGCATGTGGGGGCCCGCTAAACTCTCGGACGTACGCTCCGCCGATCGGCGAGGTCGGCGATGATCGCGTTCCTGTTGGCGCCGCAGAACGTGCCCTTCGTCGCGGCCCTCGTGCTGATGCTTTTGATCGGCCTCGTGGAGCTATCCGGCTTCGGCGGGGCGGCGGACTTCGACATCGACCCGGACACGCCGTCGCTGTTGGCCTGGCTCAACCTCGGCCGACTGCCGATGCTGATGCTGCTGGTGGTGTTCCTGTTCGCCTTCGGGACGGTGGGGCTGATCGCCCAGCGGATCGTGGCGGCGCTGTTCGGCGGCCCGGCCCCGGCGCTGCTGGCGGTTCCGGCGGCGGTGGCGGCGGCCTTTCCGCTGACGCGCATTTTCAGCCGCCTGTTCGCCCGCTTCGTGCCGACCGACGAGACGACTGCGGTGTCGCGCGACAGCCTGATCGGCCGGGTGGCGGTGATCGTCACCGGCGAGGCCAAGCCCGGCTCGGCGGCCCAGGCCCGGGCGCGCGACGCGCACGGTCAGCCGCACTACGTCATGGTCGAGCCGGACGAGCCGGAGGAGATCCTCGCCGAGGGCGAGACGGTGATCATCGTGCGCCGGGCCGGCGCAAAGTTCTTCGCCGTACGCGATGCGGCCCTGGGCCAAGGAAACGTCTGAGAGTGGGGGAAGCCATGGCGCTCATCGAAATCGGGATCATCGCAGGCGTCGGACTCGCCGCCCTGCTCATCCTCGGGCTGATCTTCGCAAAGCTGTACCGGCGGGCCAGCAAGGAGGTCTCCTTCGTCCGCACCGGCTTCGGCGGCGAGAAAGTGGTGATGAACGGCGGGGCGCTGATCCTGCCGGTGCTGCACGAGACCATCCCGGTGAACATGAACACCCTGCGGCTGGCGGTGGAGCGCAAGAACGAGCAGGCGCTGATCACAAAGGACCGCATGCGGGTGGACGTGCTGGCCGAGTTCTATGTGCGGGTTCAGCCGAGCGCCGACGCCATCTCGTCCGCCGCCCAGACGCTGGGACTTCGCACCATGGCCCCTGAGGAGCTGAAGGACCTCGTCGAGGGCAAGTTCGTCGACGCCCTGCGCAGCGTCGCCGCCGAGCTGACCATGACCGAGCTGCACGAGCAGCGGACCCACTTCGTCCAGAAGGTGCAGCAGGTCTCCAGCGAGGACCTGCTGAAGAACGGCCTGGAGCTGGAGACAGTGTCGCTGACCGGCCTCGACCAGACCGCGATGGAGTACTTCAACCCCTCCAACGCCTTCGACGCCGAGGGCCTGACCCGGCTGACCGAGGAGATCGAACGCCGCAAGAAGCTGCGCAACGACATCGAGCAGGACACCCAGGTCCAGATCAAGAACAAGAACCTGGAGGCCGAGCGGCAGACGCTGATGATCGGCCGGGACGAGGAGTACGCCCGCCTCGAGCAGCAGCGGGAGGTGGAGATCCGCCGGGCCGAGCAGAACGCCGACGTCGCCCAGCAGCAGGCCGAGAAGAGTAGAGCCGCCGAGGAGGCCAAGATCGCCGCGCAGCAGCAGATCGAACAGGCCAAGATCGAGGCCGATCGGGCGGTCGCCCAGGAGCGGATCGCCATGGAGCAGCAGATCCGCCAACGCGAGGTGGAGAAGGCCAAGGCCATCGAGCTGTCCGAACAGGAGAAGGCGATCGCCATCGCCGAGAAGTCCCGGGCCCAGTCCGAGGCCCAGGCGCTGGCTGACCAGGCGCGCGCTCTGGCCGTGCAGGCCGAGGAACAGGTGGTCTCCGTCCGCGAGAAGGAGGTGGCCGACCGCCTGAAAGCCATCGAGCTGATCGAGGCCGCCAAGGAGGCGGAGCGCGAGGCGATCGGCATCCGCGTCGCCGCCGAAGCCGAGAAGGTCGCCGCCGCCGATAGGGCCGAGGCCCTGCGCGAGCAGGCCAGGGCCGGGGCCGACAAGATCAAGATCGAGGCCGCCGCCGCCGCCGAGGCGGTGCGCTTGGCCGCCGAGGCCGACCGGGTCCGCTTCGATGTCGAGGCCATCGGCAAGCGGGCGGTCAACGAGGCCGCCAACATCCTCTCCAGCGACCAGGTGTCGATGCAGGTGAAGGTCAAGCTGATCGAGAACCTCGACAAGATCATCGCCGAGAGCGTCCGGCCGCTGCAGTCGATCGACAGCATCAAGATCGTCCAGGTCGGCGGCCTGGGCGGCGACGCCGGCGGCCAGGCGGGGGACGGCGCGCAGGGCGCGAACCTGGCGGACAACGTCGTCTCCAGCGCCTTGCGCTACCGGGCCCACGCCCCGCTGATCGACCAGCTGCTGTCCGAGGTCGGCATGAAGGGCGACGACGCGCACGGCCTGGTCGCCGGCCTGAGCTCCGGCGCAAAGCCCGCGCCGGCGGCCGAATAGGGCCAGCCTTGCCTGAACAGGCGGCTTGCCGCAGCTTCGCGCCATGACGCGGCGCAAGTTCCTGGTCATCGCAGACGATTCGCCTGAGTTCCAGGCGGCGCTGCGCTACGCTTGCCGGCGGGCCAGGTCCACCGGCGGGCATGTGGCGCTGCTGCGGGTGATCGAGCCGGCGGTGTTCGAGCACTGGAGCGGCGTGCGCGAGGAGATCGAGCGCCAGGCCCGCCAGGAGGCCGAAGCCGTGCTGCAGAAGATGGCCGAGTTCGTCATCGCCGAGACCGGCCATCCGCCCGAGTTCGTCATCAAGCACGCCGACAACACGCGCGCCGCCCTGCGCCAGGTCGTCGCCGACGACCCCGACATCAAGATCCTGGTGCTCGCCGCCTCGGTCGGCGGCCGCGGACCCGGCCCGCTGGTCGCCTCCATCGCCAAGGAGGGAGTGAAGTGGGGCAGCCGCAAGCTGCCTGTCACCGTCGTGCCCGGCGACCTGACGGACGAAGAAATCGCCGATTTGGCCTAGGCCGCCAGCTTCGCGGTCACGGCGTTGAGCACGAGCCGGCCGGCCGGCGTGGCGCGGAGGCGCTCCCGGTCCTCGGCGATCAGGCCAAGCTCGGCGAGCTCAACGACGCGCGGGTGGCGCGGGGAGAGCTCCAGCGCCGCCACGTCGGCGTACGGCAGCCCCTCCGCGATCCGCAGGCCGAGCAGCAGCCGCTCCTCCGCGGCCTCAACCGGCGACAGCGCCTCGCGGCTGGCGAAGCCGAGGCCGGTCTCGCGCACCGCGGCGATGTAGGCGGCGGGCCGCGTATGAGAGAGGGTCGCCTCGCGGCCGGCGGTGGTGGTGATCCGCCCGTGCGCCCCTGGCCCCGCGCCGACGTAGTCCCAGCCCCGCCAGTACACGAGGTTGTGGCGCGAGCGGGCCGCCTCGCCGCGGGCGTGGTTGGAGACCTCGTAGGCGGTGAAGCCGGCAGCCTCGAGCGCCGCCTGGGTGGTCTCGAACAGCTCGGCGGCGAGGTCCGGGTCGGGTGGGGCGAACCGGCCGCGGCGCACCGCGCGGTCGAAGGCCGTGCCGGCCTCGATGGTCAGCTGGTAAGGCGAGAGGTGCTCGGCGCCCAGCGCGATGGCTTCGGCGAGCTCGTCCCGCCACCCGGCCGCGGTCTGTCCGGGGCGGGCATAGATCAGATCGAGCGACAGGCGGGGGAAGGCTCTGGCCGCCGCCTGCGCCGCCCGCCGCCCCGCCGCCGCATCGTGGTTGCGGCCTAGGAAGGCCAGCGCCGCATCGTCCAGCGCCTGCAGCCCGAGCGACAGCCGACTGACCCCGACCTTTGCCAGCGCCTCGAACCGGGCGGCCTCGGCGTCCGTCGGGTTGGCCTCCAGGCTCACCTCCAGGTCCGCCGCCGGGGTCCAGAGGCGGCGGGCCAGCGCCAGGACGTCGGCGACCGCCTGCGGGTCCATCAGGGAGGGCGTGCCGCCGCCGAAGAAGACCGACACCAGCTCGCGCGGACCGGTCAGCGCCGCCTGGGCCTTCAGGTCCTCTCCGATCGCGGCGACGAGGGCGGCTTGCTCGTCGCTCCGTCCGCGGTCCTTGAAGACGTTGAAGTCGCAGTAGGGGCAGATGCGGGCGCAGTAGGGCCAATGGATGTAGACCCCCAGCGGCGGGGCGCGGGTCACAGCAGGGCGGCCTTCAGCTTCTCGAAGGCGAGCGCCCGATGGCTCATTGCGTCCTTCTCGGCCGGGTCCATTTCCCCGAAGGTCTCGCGCCGACCCTCTGGCCGAAAGATCGGGTCATAGCCGAAGCCTCGGGTTCCCCGGGCCGGGAACACCAGCTCGCCATCCACCCGGCCCTCGACCACCACCGCCGGGCCGTCGGGCCAGGCGACGGCGAGCGCGCAGGTGAACCAGGCCGAGAGGTCCTCGCCGTCGGTCGCCTCCAGACGCTCCTCGACCTTGCGCATGGCCAGCGCGAAGTCCTTCGACGGCCCAGCCCACCGCGCCGAGTAGACGCCGGGCGCGCCGCCCAGGGCGGTGACCGACAGCCCCGAGTCGTCGGCCAGCGCGACCAGCCCCGAGGCGTCCGCCGCCGCACGCGCCTTGATCAGCGCGTTGCCGACGAAGGTGGTCTCGGTCTCCTCAGGCTCCGGCAGGCCGAGCTCGCCGGCGGTCACCAGCGCGAAGCGGTTCTCCAGGATCGAGGCCAGCTCGCGCGCCTTGCCCGGATTGTGGGTGGCGACGACGATCTTCTGGCCGGCAGGCAGGGTCAGGGGCATGGGGCGGGTTCTAGCGCCGGGGCGTCGCCGCGTCATGACCCCAAAGGTGGCGGCGCGCGCAGCTCTTCTCTACCCTCCCGCTTCGCGCGCGCTTCGGCCGCGCCGGGCAGAGGACAGACAAGAAGATGCGCGCCCTGGGGCCGGGCTCGGTGTCGAGCTTCCTGAAGACCATCCTCGACGTCGTCTATGTGGCCCTGTGGATCGGCCTGGGCGTGCTGGCCCTCATCAGCCTCCTGGCCGTGCTGCTCTCCTTCAATCCGGAGATCCTGTCGGACGTAGTGTTCCGCTCAGCCAACGGAGAGGAGATCTCAAACCGCGGCATCCTAGTGGTCGGCCCGCTGATCGCCTGGACGCTCTATGTCGGCGCCATCCTGGTGATCGTCGAGCGGGTGCGGAAGATCTTCACCACCTTGACCGCCGGCGATCCCTTCCACCCGGACAACGTCACCCGGCTTCGGGTGATCGGCCTGATGCTGGCGGGGCTGGAGCTCGGCCGCTACGCCTTCTGGGCGCTGTCGGCCTGGCTGCTGCCGGGCCAGCAGGAGATCAACTCCGGCTTCTCCCTCACCGCCTGGTTCTCGGTGCTGGTGGTGTTCGTGCTTGCCGAGGTGTT
>NZ_DATAGM010000242.1:0-2393 GCF_036263695.1 Phenylobacterium sp. | reverse complement strand
CACCGACTGGCGGATGCGCGAGCTGACGAGGCCGCCGGAGAAGATGGGGACGGTCACGGTCGCGGTCGCGGTCACGTTGCGGGAGTAGTCCCGGCGGTCGAACGGGTCGAGCGGGCCGCCACTGTGGCCGAGGCTGGCGTCCAGCGACACGTTCGGCATGCGCTCGGCGCGGGCGCCGGCGATCCGGGCGCGGCTGGCCTGCTGCGTGTACTCGGCGGCGCGGATGTTCGGGTTGAACTGCTCCACCGCATCAAACACCTGGTCGGGGTCGGACGGCAGCAGACCGGCCAGCGACGGCTCGGGCGCCAGGTCGCCTGGGTTCTGCCCGACGACGGCGGCGTAGTTGGCGCGGCTGATGGCCAGCTGGGCCTGGGCGAGCTGGAACTGCGCCTGCGAGGCCGCGAGGCGGGCCTCGGATTGGGCCACGTCGGTGCGGGTGATCTCCCCCACCTCGAAACGGGCCCGGGACTCCTCCAGTTGGCGCTGCAGCACCTGGACGTTCTCGCCGCGGATGCGGAGGGCCTCCTGGTCGCGGCGCACGTCCACGTAGGCGGTGATCACGGTCTGCAGGATCTGCTGCTCGATCCGCCGCAGGTTCTCGCGGCCGGCGAGGACTTCGGCCTCGGCTGCCGAGACGTTTGCGGCGACACGGCCGCCTGTCCAGATGGGCTGGGTGAGGCGAAAGCCGGTAGTGCCAGAGGTGCTCTCGGCGCGTCCGACGAATTCCGGATCGATAAAGTCCGTTCTGCCGTCGCCGTCGATGTCGATCGCCGCCGCATCCGGAATGGGGGTCCGCCGCTCCTGCCAGTTCGCCGTGCTGCTGAATCCAAGAGAGGGCCGCCAGCCCGTCCGGGCCTGCACCCAGTTCTCGTCGAGGGCGCGTTGGGCGGCGCGCTGGGCCTGCAGGCTCGGGTTGTTCTGGTAGGCGAGCGCGATGGCGTCGGCCAGCGTTTCGGCCGAGGCCTGCGACGTCACTCCAAGAGCGATCACGCACGAGACAGCGGCGAGCAGGCCTCCGCGACGGCTACCGACCATGTGACATATCCCCGACAGCGGCGAGAGAACGCGACTTTGTATGACCGCCCGGCCGGCTCCGGACCAGAGGTCGTATGCTTAAGATTTTTTCACGCTGAAGTTTCGAAAGGATTGCAAAACCTCAGAACGCGAAGCCGTGTTTCGGCGCGAAACCGGGCAGGAAAGCGGCGGCGGCGTCGAACACGGGGCGCGACCCAACGCCCTCCTCCGTCCGATTGTAGATCACGGCGCGGGCCAGACGGCCGTCGCGCTCGATGACGCCGAGGCGCCCGTTCACGGCTAGCGCGTCCAGCCAGGCCTGCGGCGGAGCGGCCACCGCGCCTTCGCAGACGATCAGGTCGTAGTCTCCTGCCGCGGGCGCAGCCAGGTCGCCCTCGTCGAGGCGGTCGACCTTGAGGCCGACATGCTCCAGCACCGCGGCGGCGTAGGGGGCGGCGATCGCCAGCGCCCGCTCGCCCGGCTCGGGCCTGAGCGCGTGCAGCAGCTTTGAGACGTCTCGCGGGCTCAGCAGGAACAGGCCCGGCGCGTACTCCACGGCCACGTCAGCGTAGGCGAGATATGTCTTGCCCGGGGGGACGAACTGCTCGCGGGCGATCGCGCGCATGGCGTCCTGGATGCGCACGTCGGTGACGTCGCTGGTGCGCACCTGGCTCTCCACCATGTTGATGCGAGCGGCGGCGAGGTCGGAGACCATGGGGCCCCTTCTTGGTCGGCGAAGTTGGACGCGGGCTTATAGGACCCCGCGGCGATGCTCCGCAATGACCGGTTCGGAGAGAGATTGCGGCGTGGGTGCGGTTCTGTTAGCCATCCGGCGCTCGACGCTGGCCTGGTGGCGGAGTGGTCACGCAGCGGACTGCAAATCCGCGTACCCGAGTTCGATTCTCGGCCAGGCCTCCAGCGTTCTCCCCGCCCATCTGATTCGCTGCACCGGCCGATTCGCGCCGGATCGCGCCGATTCGCCGCGACTTGGCGTTAAGAGCCGCGCGGCCGAAACCCTTGCGAAACGCGGGGTTCGCCTCGCCCGCAGGCAAGCAAACCCCACGCGCAGATGTCGTTAACACTCGCTTAACCATGAGCGCAGAGGCTCACCTCGTCTTCCTTGAAGACACCCCACCATCACCGACTTCTTTGAGCCCGGCCTCGCGCCGGGCTCCTTTTTGTGCGAAAGCTTGGCCTTAACCATTCTGGCGCCTTGCGCGGAAAATCCGGGCGGCGTATACGCCCGGCCCTCGACGGCCCTGATCCTCGGTAGCTCAGTTGGTAGAGCAGGCGGCTGTTAACCGCCGGGTCGCAGGTTCGAGTCCTGCCCGGGGAGCCATCGAGACCCCTTCCCTACAATTCACACCACCGGCACGGTG
>NZ_DATAGM010000241.1:0-10816 GCF_036263695.1 Phenylobacterium sp. | reverse complement strand
GTCTACGGCTTCGACGAGAACAAGAAGCCGGTCGAGGCCTTCTTCGACCCCCGCACGCTCGAACGCGTCCGCGCCTCCTGACTTCGCCCTGAATGGCCCATCCGCGCGAGAGGCCGGCCGCGGCCGTCCGGCCCGGCCCACGGGCCCGGCTGCTGATCTACGGGACCGGCCTGGGGCTCTGGATCTCCGGCGGACTGTGGCTGGTCTTCCACTATTTCCTGAGGCGGGAGGGAGCCTGGGGGCCCGAGCCCCATGAGCTGGAGCCCTGGTGGCTGCGCCTGCACGGCGCGTTCGCCTTCCTCGCCCTCTGGACGGCCGGGCTGCTCTGGGGCGTTCACGTCGCCCGCGCCTGGTCCGGCGGCCGCCGGCGCCTGACCGGCGCCCTGATGCTGGGCGGCGTAATCCTGATGGCGGTCACCGGCTTCCTGCTGCTTCACGCCGGCGACGACGGGCTGCAGGGCCTGATCTCCCCGACCCACTGGGTCGTCGGACTGGCGCTGCCGCTGCTGTTCCTGGCGCACCGCCGATCCCAGTGACGGCGACGCCGTAGCGTCAGCTGCGTTGACGCGGCGCCGCGGCGATCCCATGCTGGCGGCATAAGGCGCCCGCGCGAGGCGCCGCTCATGACATTTGGAGGATCCCCATGGCGGATTTCGGCGGCGCCGATCTGGAAGCCTTCCGTGCGCAAGCGCGCAGCTGGCTTGAGGAGAACTTCCCCGCCTCGCTGAAGGGCAAGGGCGAGGCGCTGATGGGCGAAGGGCCGGACCCCAACGATCCCGACTACAAGCTGTGGAAGCAGCGGGTGGCCGACCAGGGCTGGGGCGTGCCGACCTGGCCGCGGCAGTACGGCGGCGGCGGGCTCAGCCAGGCCGAGGCGCGGGTGCTGCGCCAGGAGATGGCCAACGCCGGCGCGTTCAACCCGATCGGCGGCATGGGCGTGATGATGTTCGGCCCGACGCTGCTGGAGTACGGCACCGAAGAGCAGAAGATCCGTCACCTGATCCCGATCTCGCGCGGCGAGCTGCGCTGGTGCCAGGGCTATTCGGAGCCGGGCTCAGGCTCGGACCTGGCGTCTCTGCAGACCAAGGCCGAGGACAAGGGCGACCACTTCCTGGTCAACGGCCAGAAGATCTGGACCTCCGGCGCCCAGTACGCCGACTGGTGCTTCTGCCTGACCCGGACCGACCCCACGAAGAAGCACGAGGGGATCAGCTTCCTGCTGATCGACATGAAGACGCCTGGCGTCGAGGTGCGGCCGATCAAGCTGATCAGCGGCGCCAGCCCCTTCTGCGAGACCTTCTTCACCGACGTGAAGGTGCCGAAGGAGAACCTGGTGGGCCCGCTGAACGGCGGCTGGACGGTGGGCAAGCGCCTGCTGCAGCACGAGCGCAACGGCATCGCCGGCGCGGACGGCGGGCGCCCCCGGACCAACCCGGCGCTGCTGCGCGAGACGGCCAAGAAGTACATCGGGCTGGATGAGACGGGGCGGCTGGCGGACGTCGATTTCCGCCGGCGGCTGATCGAGCAGGAGATGGACGCGAAGGCCTACCAGCTGACCGTGACGCGCATGGCCGACGAGGGGAAGAACCGCAACGGCCCCTCGGCCGTGACCTCGATCATGAAGAACGCCTCGTCGCGCATCAACGTGAACAACAACGAGATGATGGTCGAGGCGATGGGCTACCGGGGCCTGGGCTGGGAAGGCGACGACTTCACCCCCGAGGAACTGGCGGCCACCCGGGCGTTCCTGCGGATCAAGTCGAATACGATCGCCGGCGGCTCGTTCGAGATCCAGAACAACATCATCGCCAAGCGCATCCTCGGCCTGCCCGAGACGACGCATAAGGTCTGAGGTCTAAGACCCCTCCCTCCGCCTGCGGAGGGAGAGGGTTGGGAGAGGGAGGCCCGGCGCCTCCGCGTACGGTGAGTCAGCGGCCCCTCACCTCCCCTCTCCCCGCCTTGCGGAGAGAGGTCTCGCTGTACCAAGCCTGCGGCCCAACCCCCTACGCCGCCATCGCCCGGATCGCCTGCAGCGCGAAGTCGATCTCGTGAGGGAAGTTGCGGATCGAGGGGGTCAGGCGCACGTGCTGGCGGGCGTAGGGGGCGACGGAGGCGATGATCTTCCACTCGCGCAGGCGGGAGACCACCTGGTGGGCGCTCAGGCCGGCGACGTCGAAGGAGACGATGCCGGCGGAGAGCTGGGGCGACATGGGCGTGACCAGGGTCACGTGCGGCATGGCGGCCAGGCCGGCCTTCAGCTGGCCCGCGAGCTCGGCGGTGCGGCGGGCGACCTCGGCGCGGCCGACGTTCTGGTGCAGCCAGAAGGCTTCCGACAGGGCCCACAGGTGCTCGAAGGCCTTGAAGCCCCCCGGCGTCATGCGGACGGCGTTGGCCAGGCCCGGGTCCGAGCCGGAGATCCAGTGGCTGTAGGCGCTGCTGTCGAGGAAGGTCGGGATGGTTGGCAGGGCCGCGCGCCAGCCGGCCTCGGAGCCGTAGATCACCCCGGTGCCACGCGGGCCGAAGATCCACTTGTGGCAGCCGGCTATCAGGAAGTCGCAGCCGAGGCTCGCGAAGCTGACGTCCTGGTTCCCGAAACCGTGGACGCCGTCGACGCAGAGCAGCACCCGGTCGTGCTCGGCCCGTGAGGCGTTGATCGGCGCGAGCGCGGCGGCGATGGCCGGGATCGGCAGCTTCAGGCCGGTGGAGGAGTGCACCCAGGTCAGCGCCAGCACTCGCGTCTGGGGCGTGATCTGGCTGGTCAGGCGCGCGACGAGGCCGGCCTCGGAGACCGTACGGATATCCTCGTAGAGGGGAATTTTGCGCACCTTCGCCCCCGTACGCAGCGCCGCGAGCCTAAGGGACTCGTGGGTGACGTAGTAGTCCTGGTCGGTGGTCAGGATCTCCTGGCCGTAGCGCAGGCGAAGGCCGTTGTAGACCAGCCCCACGCCCATGGTGGTGGAGTCGGTCAGGGCCACCGCCTCGGCGGGGGCGCCCAGGTACTGGCCGGCGGCGGCGCGAGCGCGGTTCTGGAGGCTGCGGTTATTGGCCTCCAGGTAGATCACCGGGTTGGCGTCGAGCTGGCGGCGGTGGCGGTCGATGGCGTCGCGCACGGCGGTCGGGTGCGAGGCGATCAGCATCGCCGACATGTCGATCCAGTCCGGCGTCAGGGCGAACTGGGCGCGGACGCGGCGCCAGTCGACCGGCTGGGGCGCGGGCGCCGGCGCCGGTGGCGCGGGCGCGGGCTGAACGGGCGGCGGCGGCGCAGCGGTTGGGGGCGTCTGAGCCGCTGCGGAGGCGGCCGCAGCCAGGGTCAGGCCGGATCCGGCCAGGAAACTCCGCCGCGCGATCTCCATGAGAACCCACCCGAACGCCGCGGCGCCCACGCGGCCCCGCTTGCGACTCAACAGAGGCGCGCGGCCAAGGTTCCGCTTGGCCTCCAGGGAACAGCCGGGCTCGCGGCCTGTTGATGTCAGCGAAGGAGATCAAGCCCATGGCCAAGGTTGACGGGACCCGAACCGACGAGACCGCCCAGCCCTCAAGCCAGAGGACCGGGCCCGAGAAATGGATGCTGGTGGTGGTGGCGATCGTCGCCCTGGCGGTGCTGGGGGCGCTGCTAGCCCTCGCCAGCGGGTGATAGAACGCCGGACGACAGGTTGATCTCCAGCTCGCAGACCAGGCCCTCGGGGCGCCAGTCGAAGCGCGCGGCGCCCTGCAGCCCGCCGCCGACAGCGCGCTCCACCACGGTCATGCCCAGGCCCCGGCCGGCCGGCTGAGCCACAGGCGGGCCGCCCCGCTCGATCCACATCAGCTTCAGCGGCTCGCGCTCGCCGCCGCCGCGCCAGGCGACCTCCACCTGGCCCTCGGGCTTGGATAGCGCGCCGTATTTGGCCGCGTTGGTGGCCAGCTCGTGCATGGCCATGGCCACCGACTGGGCGGCTTGCGGGCGCAGGGCGATGGTCGGGCCGCTCACCTTGACTCGCTTGCCCTGGCCTAGCTGGAACGGCCGCAGCTCCTCCTCCACCAGCTTGCGCAGGTCCGCCCCCTCCCAGCGCGCCTGAGCCAGAAGCTGGTGGGCGTGGGCGAGCGCCGAGATGCGGCCGGTGAGGATCTCCTTCAGCGCCTTGGCGCTGGAGGCCCGGGTTAGCGCGACGGTCGCCTGGACCACCGTCAGCAGATTGTTGGCCCGGTGGTCGACCTCGCGGGCCAGCAGCTTCAGCCGATCCTCGGCCTCCTTGCGCTCGGTGATGTCGATGAGCACGCCGGTCGCCCCGGCCGGATCGCCGCTCGGAGTGAGGACGAACTCGGCGCGCAGAAGCAGCCAGCGCAGCGCGCCGTTCGGCCAGACATAACGGAACTCGGTCTCGACGAAGCGCTCGCCGGACTGAAGGGCCGCCTGGACCTCCGTGCGCATACGGTCGAGCTCGCCAGGCGCGTATCGGCTGCGTATATCGTCCAGGGTGGGCTTGGCGTCCTCGGGAAACCCGAGGATCCGGTTGAGTTCAGGGGTCTGGATGAAGTGCTCGGTCCCGGCCTCGATGCTCCAGACCGCCATGCGGCCGGCCTCGATCGCCAGCGCGAGCCGGGCGCGGGACTGGCGCAGCTCCTCCTCCACGAGCCGCTGATCGGTGATGTCCTCCAGGGTGCCGACGTATCGCACGGCCTTCGGCCCCTCCGGCCCCTCCGCGAACACCGCGACTCCGTGGGCCTTCGCCCAGCGCACCTCGCCGTCGGGCCGGACGATCCGATACTCATACGGGGTGTCGTCGCGTAGCGCCGGGTCCAGCGCCCTCCGCATCTGTTCGCTGGTTCGCGGAAAGTCCTGGCGATGGGTGACGGCGACGGCCATCTCGTAGGTCACCGGCTGGCCGGCCGGCAGGCCGCAGATCGCCTTTGCGCGGTCCGAATAGACCATCTCCCCGGTGACCAGATCCCAATCCCACACGCCGATGCGGGCGGCGGCGGCGGCCAGGACGAGGCGACCTTCGGACTCCTTTAGGTCGGCGTCCTCGGAGCGGCGGTCGGTGATGTCCTCCTGCACGCACAGCCAGTGCACAGCGCCGTTCACCTTCACCGCCGAAATGCGGGCGCGGGTGTAGAACTCACCGCCGGCCTTTCGCCGGTTGCGCCGCTCGCCCCGCCACTCGCCGCAGGAGGCCAGGGTGGCCATGACCTCGCCCAACAGGCGAGCATTCTCCTCCGGCGGCAAGGCGTGCTGGATCGACACGTGCTGGCCGATCAGCTCGCCCGGCGCGTAGCCGTACATCCGCTCTTCGGCCGGGTTGGTGTAGACGATGACGCCGTCGGTCGTGGCGAGGCTGACGCCCTCGCTCATGTTCTCGAGGAGCCGGCGGCAAAGCTCGTCGTCGAAACTCAGAGGCGCGACCGCGTTCATCGGCCCTGCGGCGTCATGGTGTCCCCTCATCCCCCCGCAAGTTTGATAGCGAAGGCTCGTCGGGGGCGCCAGCACACACATCCGTGCACGCCGCAATCTACGCGTGAATCCAATTCGCCCCGGCTGCGTTCAGGTCACGAACCAGGAGTCGCCCTTTATGCCGACGAGCGAGCTTACCCGCTACTGCGCCTACGCCGCCCACGACGGGCGCGCCCACGGACACGCCGTGGAAGCGGAGGGCTTCGCCGAGGCCGCTCTGAGCTTCGTCGAGGTGTGGCATCCGTCCCCCGACGAGGGACACGAAGTAACGGTCATCGTGCTGGATCAGGCGAGCGGCGAACAGCAGTGCTTCGTGGTGGACCTGGGGGTCGGCGAACTGGAGCCGTGCACGTAGCGCCGAGCTCCACCTCGAAGCTAAGCTACCGAAATCTCAATAATATATTTCGTCCGCGTTCCGAAACTCCCGGAACGTAGAGGACGCCCGCGCCCTAACCTTTGATGGCGAGTGCGAAAGAGTTACGCGAGAAGGCTGAGGCGGCGGAGGCGATCGCCAGAATGGTGAGCTACGCCCCCGACAAGCAATTGTTGAAGGAGCGCGCGAAGGCCCTTCGCCGAGAAGCCGACCACCAGGAGCAGGCCTCGCGCAGGCCGCCGGAAGAGAGCCACTGAGGCTGAGGCGCGCCTCGTCGACGTGCACCAAAACTCCACGTCCTCCTCATCAGCCCCTGACGCCGCTCGGGTAGGCGTACGATGTTGCAGGCGAGGAGCGAAGTGATGGATCGGCGCCCGGGCGACAGTTCGAACGCGCGGCTGTGGAGGGCTTCGGCGTGGGCTGCGGCGGCCGGCGTGCTGCTGACGCCGCTAATGCTGAGGGCGCCATGGACGGTGGCGGACTACGTCACTGCCGCGGCGCTGCTCGGCTGCGTTGGCGTGATGGTCGAGCTAGCGGTGCGGGCGTCCGGGGATCTCGCCTATCGGGCGGGGGCGGCGGTGGCGGTCGCGGCCGGCGCCCTGCTGACGGTGGTGAACGGCGCCGTCGGGTTCCTGGGAAGCGAGGACAATCCGGCGAACCTGATCTTCCTGGCGGTTCTCGGGATCGCGGCGGCGGGGTCGGTGTTGGCGGGTTTCCGGCCCGGCGGGATGGCCGGGGCGATGTTCGCGACCGCGGCCGCGCAGGTGCTGGCGGGCGCAGGCGCGCTGGCGGCGGGCCTCGGCTCGCCCGGGTTGGATGGCGTCGGCGAGGTGGTGTTGGGAACCTGCCTGTTCTCGGCGATGTGGTTGGCCTCCGCGGGACTGTTCCGCAGGGCGGCCGACCGGATATCCGCCACGCCGGAATGAGGCGCCATCGCGCCCAAATTCGCCATGAACTTGCCCGGGACTCAGCGGACGCCTAGGTGGCCTAGCAGTGGGAGAGCCGCCGTGTCGGATGCGACTTACGTATCATTCGTGCCCAGGTCCAAGCGCAGCCACCTGCGCCAGATCCTGACCAGTGAAGACACCGGTCCGATCCGCTGGGCCGAGAAGCGTGGGCTGTTCGTCAGCGAGTTCAGCTTCTCGGGGCCCTCGGCGATCGTGCGCACGGTCCACGCGCACGTGACGTCCTGGATCGCGCGCGACTAACCGGGACCGCAGAAGGCGCGACCGAAAGGGCGCAACGCCTCACGAGGGGCTCGGGCGGCGGCAGCTCAGCCCGGTCCCACGACCACAGAGCCGACGACGACGCCGACCCGGTCATGGACCAGCACACGCGCCTGTTCGCCTTGTCTGGCATGGACTTGCGCGAGCTCCTTCGCCTTCCGCTCCGCCGCCCCTCCGGAGATGAATACGAGCGCGCCGCCGGTCAGCTCGTTGTCCACGATCCATCCTCCAGGCAGCGGTCTGACGTGTATCGTCTTCATGTCTCACGGCCCTCCTGAACGGCTCGAGTTCCAGCCGCAGCTCGGCTGGATCACCTGAGGCCATCCCCTCACCTTCTGGGGACTCCTAAGAGCGAGCCTGAAATCGGCGGGCGCTGCACTTCCATGGGTTAAGCCGGCCTCGAACATCAGCCGTCAGGCAGCTGATTGGCCCCCGATGTTCACGCACTGGCCCCGCTGTTCGTCCGCGTGGACAGCGTGGGGTCGCCTGGCGGGGGCGAGCAACGCGGTGTAGGCGCGCCGGCTCAGCGCTGGAGCTTGGATGGTGGCGGACAGGTCGAGGACAAACGAGATCAAGCCACTGTCGCCGGCGCCGGCTCCTGGCGGGTAAGCACTCCGCCTGCTTCTTGCTCCGCAATGGTTTGCAGTGCGTCGGGCGCGGCGGCCGGCGGCCGGATCTCTCGAATGAAGGTCTCGATCCCCGCGGCCACCTCCGCCGGCGCGGTGTGGTGGATCATGTGGCCGCCGCCTTGGATGACCTGGATCTGGCCGGTCAGCAGCTCGCGCGCCAGCCGCCGCGACTGGTGCTTGAAACTCACGATCTTGTCGCCGTCACCCGAGATGACCAGGACGGGCGCCCGCACCTCATCGTAGCGGCCGGCGATCTTGGCCGCCTCCAAGGGCATTCTTGCGGTGTCGGCGGCGGTCGCGCGCAGTTGCGATGGGCGTAGCGCCATGGACGTTTCGAACCCCGCCTTGAAGTGCGGGGCGACGGCTGCGGGCGAGAAGATCTGCTTCATCACCAGCGGCGTCATCGCAAGGCCCAGCGGAGGGGACACGGTGTAGCGCATCACCTCCCCCAGCCCGGGGATAGCCGGGCCGCTCAGCAGTGGAACGTCGAGCCGCGGGGTGGGCCAATAGTAGCCCGACATCAGCACCAGTCCGCGCACCCGGGCGGGCTCGACCAGCGCCGCTTGCAGCGCGACAAGCGTGCCCCAGGAGTGGGCGACGAGCACGGCGTCATCCACCCCCAGCCGCGACATCGCCTCCAGGATCACCTGCGCCTGATCCTTGGCGGCCCAGGGCCGGCCCTGCGGCCGCTGGCTGTAACCGAAGCCTGGCCGGTCGAAGGCGATGACCCGGCAGCTTTGCGACAGCCGGTCCAGCAATCCGCTCAACGCGTAGTCCTGCGAGGTGACCCCGTTGCCGTGGATCAACACGACAGCCGGACCCGTCCCCTTTTCCAGGTAATGAAGCCGCACGCCGCCGGCCTCGACGAAGCGGCCCCTGGGCGGGTTTCGGCGCTCGCTGCGCCTGGCCACGAGGTGGTTGGTCACGGCCGCGGCGGCGAGCAGCGCGCCGGCGATCGCCAGCTTCTGCGTGCCCGAACCACGGGTAGGACGACGAGTGGCGCGCGCGGTCGAGAGACCGTGGCGATCTGGGAGCTTGTTCATTTGCAGCCGTTCGCGGGAGGGAAGAGGCGCGCCCTTGGCCGGCGCGAGGCCCTCATCAACATTGTGCGCTGCAGCATTGTTCCGCGGGCGAGCGCCTTTCCCCGCCGCATGAACGCTTCTTGCCGGGTAGCGTGGCGTCGGGCATGTGCGGACGCTTCGACAATCGCTACTGGCGCGACATCCGCGGGCAGCTCTCGACCCAGACGCCGGTCAGGACGGAGCCCCCTGAACCTCGAGCCGAACGACCACGTGCGGCCGACGACGGCGCAGCTCACGGCGCGGCTGCGCTTGGAGGACGCGGTGGGGCAACCATATGGGGACGCAATGAAGCCCAAGCCCATCGTCACGAACACCTATATCGTCGCCGCGTTCGATGGCGCCGCCCCACGCTATCTGTGCCGCGACAGCCGGCACGGCCACTGGGTCGTCACCGGCGATGAGCGCAAGGCCACCACCTTCGCTGCGCAGGCGGAAGCCATAGGCGCCGCCACGGATTACCTTCGGTTGGGCTTCGGCATTACTCACACGCGCCCCGGCGACTGGCGGGCGTACGCGGTAACGAAGCGGCTGACGTTCGCGGAAGTCCTCAGCGAGGCGGCCTAGCCGGCGCGCCGCGGTTCACGCTTCGTCGTGGCTGCGCGGCTCTTGGATGCGAAGCAGCCGCTCCCGCTCCTCGGCGAGCTGATCCCAGGTGGCGGCCATTTCAAGCAACTGGTCCCTCGCCGTCCATCAGACTGGCGAGCTGACGACAGTCGGCGGCGTGGCGGCGATAGTCGGACACCTTCTTCATGAGATGGCCAAACAGCACGAGGGTGGTGAGGTTTCAAGCGACCTCTCTCACGTCGGTCGGGCGGCGGCCCCTCCCAGCTTGCGCCATCGGCGGCGCTAGGGTGGGCTGGGAGCCGACGCTCGAGCAGAATGGTCTTTGAGCGCCCCTTCCGCTCCTCCCGGTGGTGCGGGCGGCGAAACTACAATGTACGCCCAGGAGTTCGCATGCCGGAGTCCGACCCTTCTATCTTCAAGCGGATCGGGGGGCCGCCTGCTGCGGCGCCCGCAGATGCAGTCGAGTTCGAGCTCACTGGAGGCGGCCCATGATCGAACGGCACCTGATGAAGCTTAGGGCCCGCGACGAGATCAACGACGAAGAGGAAGCCGCCATCCGCGGTTCGGTCGCGGAGATCCGGCGTATCGCCGCCGACCAGGTGGTGGTTCGCGCGCTGCAGCCGATGGACTTCTCCACCATCCTCCTCTCCGGGATAGCCGGTCGGGCGAAGGATCTGGCGGACGGAAAGCGGCAGATCACCGAGCTGCATACGCCAGGCGACTACACGGACCTGCACAGCTTCACGCTGAAGTACCTCGACCACGATGTGCTGGCGCTGAGCGACTGCGAGTTCGCGGTCGTGCCTCACGAAAAGCTTCGGGAGATCACCCAACGCCTTCCCCACCTGACCCGCGTCTACTGGTTCGCGACCAACCTCGATGCGGCGGTTCACCGGGAATGGGAGGTGTGCCTGGGTCGGCGCAGTGCGGTCGAGCGGATGGCGCACCTGTTCTGCGAGCTGCACGTTCGGATGGGCCTGGTGGGGCTGGTGGAAGACGACGGCTACGAACTCAGCCTCACCCAGAGCCAACTCGCCGAGTGCCTCGGCCTGACCCAGGTGCACGTCAACCGCACCTTGATGGAGCTGCGCAATGGCTTACTCGAGTTCAGCCGCGGCCGCGTGAGAATCCGCAATTTAGCAGCGCTCCGAGCGCTCGCCGGCTTCGACCCAGCCTACCTCTACCTCGACCGCCGGCCCCGCTGACCAGGCTTGGGCCGCGACGATGGGTGCGGTAGGACCACGGCCGACCGCGCTGCGCTTGACGGTGAACTCGCGCCCGTTGTTTGATGGGACCGTCACAAGGGGCGGTGTCACTCTACCTCTACAGTAACCACCTGCTGATGTCCGACCTCGCACCACAGCAAAGCCTGCGATCCAGCGTCCTCGTCGTCGAAGACGAGGAGCCGATCTGCGATCTGCTTAGCGACATACTTCATGCGGACGGCTTCGAGCCTCACTGCGCCCGCTCCGATAAGGACGCGTTCGCCGCCCTGAGGCGGGAAAGCGCCT
>NZ_DATAGM010000240.1:0-6265 GCF_036263695.1 Phenylobacterium sp. | reverse complement strand
GAAGCCGGCCACGACCGAAGTTTGAGTAGGTTCCTGCCTATTTGGCGGCGGGAGCGGCGGCCTTCGCCGCCGGCGCGGCGGCGCCCGCCGCGGGAGCCGCAGCGCCACCCGCGGGAGCCGCAGCGCCAGCCGCAGGAGCCGCAGCCCCTTCCGTCGCCGGCGCGGCTGCGCCAGGCGCCGCGGGAGCAGCGCCCTCAGCGGCCGGAGCCGCCGCGCCGGCCGCAGCCGGAGCCGCGGCAGCGGCCGGGTTCGGCGGCGGGACGGCCAGGGTGCCGCCCTGCTGGGCCAGGTAGGCCAGCATGTTGATGCGGTCTTCCTGCTTCTTCAGGCCGACGAAGGTCATCTTGGTGCCGGGGATGTGCTTCTGCGGCGCTCTCAGGAAGGCGTCGAGCTCCTCCCACGTCCAGACCGGGTGCTGCCCAGCGTAGTCGGTGAAGGCCTGCGAATAGGCGTAGCCGCCCGCGCCGGCCGGCTTGCGGCCGACCACGCCGTAGAGGTTCGGGCCGGTGCCGTGCGGCGCGCCCGCGGCCACCACGTGGCAGCTTGTGCACTTGGCGAACACCGCCTGGCCGGCGGCCACGTCGGCGACGGGCAACACCGTGCCCCAATCCGGCGGCAGCTCGGCCTCGCCGCCGCCAGCGGCCTCCTCGGCCACGGCGATGGCGTAGCCCGGCTTCTCGACCTCGTGCACCGCGAACACGCCGTTGGCCAGCTCACGCAGCCCCACGAGGGCCAACCCCGTCGCGAGCACCGCGCCGGCGACCTTGTTGAACGTAAGGTCCATCGTCCTGAAATCGACCCTCTGATCGGCCGGCGACAATGCCGGCGCACGCGCGGGATTCCCCCGCCCCATGTTGCGTGCGCGTCTCTTACACGCTACCGGCCCAGGTGCAACCGGCCATGAATCCTATCGTTCTCATCCCCGCTCGCATGGCGGCCACGCGCCTGCCCGGCAAGCCCCTCGCCGATATCGAGGGTCTTCCGATGATCGTCCGCGTGCTGCGCAGGGCGCAGGCCGCGGGCGTCGGCCCGGTGGCCGTGGCGGCGGGCGATTCGGAGATCGTGCGCGCCGTCGAGGCGGCGGGCGGGACGGCGGTGCTGACCGATCCCGACCTGCCCTCCGGCTCCGACCGCATCCTCGCCGCCCTCAAGACGCTCGACCCGGCCGGCCGCCACGACGTGGTCATCAACCTCCAGGGCGACATCCCCTTCGTCGCGCGCGAGGCGGTGGCCGCGCCCGCGCAGCTGCTGGCCAGCGAGCCGCGCTGCGACGTCTCCACCATCGTGGTCGCCGAGGCCGACCCGGCCGAGCGCGCCAACCCGGACATCCCCAAGGCCGTCGTCGCCTGGGGGGCGGACGGGCGCACCGGCAAGGCGCTCTATTTCACCCGCTCGGTGCTCTACGGCGACGGGCCCGTGTGGCTGCACCACGGCATCTACGGCTACCGGCGCGAGGCGCTGGAGCGGTTCTGCGCCGCCCCGCCCTCGCCCCTCGAGACGCGAGAGCGGCTGGAGCAGCTGCGGGCGCTGGAGCTCGGCATGAGTATCTGGGCCGCCAAGGTCGACGAGGCGCCGATCAGCGTCGACAACCCCTCCGATCTCGAACGGGCGCGGGCCCACGCAAGGGAGCTCGCATGAGCGCAAAGCGCATCGCCTTTCAGGGCGAACTCGGGGCCAACAGCCACGAGGCCTGTCTGGCCGCCTTCCCGGAGCATGAGCCGGTCCCCTACGCGACCTTCGACGACGCCTTCGAGGCCATCCGGGCGGGCGAGTGCCAGCTGGGCATGATCCCGGTGGAGAACTCCATCGCCGGCCGCGTGGCCGACGTGCACCATCTCTTGCCCAACTCCGGTCTGAAGATCATCGGCGAGCGGTTCAAGCCGATCCGCTTCCAGCTGATGGCCAATCCCGGGACGAAGCTCGACAACGTCAAGACCGTCCAAAGCATGGCCATCGCACTGAGCCAGTGCCGCAAGACCATTCGCCGGCTCGGCTTTTCCACCGAAGCGGTGGGCGACACCGCCGGCGCGGCGCGCATGCTCTCCCAGCGGCCGGACCCCACCCGGGCGGCGATCTCGCCGGCGCTGGCGGCGGAGATCTACGGCCTGGAGATCCTGCTTCGCGACATCGAGGACGAGCGGCACAACACCACCCGCTTCCTGGTGATGACCGCCGATAAGGACCCGCCGCCGCCGCCGTTCACCGCGCCCTGCATCACCAGCTTCGTGTTCCGCGTCCGCAACCTGCCGGCGGCCCTCTACAAGGCGCTCGGCGGTTTTGCGACCAACGGCGTGAACATGACCAAGCTCGAGAGCTACATGGAGAACGGGACCTTCACGGCCACCTTCTTCTACGCCGAGGTCGACGGGCGTCCCGAAGACCGCGGCGTCGCCAGAGCCTTCGAGGAGCTGAAGTTCTTCTCCGAACGGTTCGAGATCCTCGGCGTCTATCCGGCGGACCCGTTCCGGACGCGGGGGTAGGAAGCTGCTCTTTCCTCTCCCATTCATGGGAAAGGAAACAGGCTCAGCTCTCCGCCCAGGCCTTGATCAGCTGGTGGGCGATGGCGAGGCGGCCGGGGGCGGAGGCGCCGTCGTATTCGCCGGCGATCAGGCGGCGGGCCTCTTCCTTCGTGAACCACTTCACTTCCGAGAGCTCGGTCTGGTCGGGGGCGGCCTGGTCGTCCTCGACCTCGGCGATCAGGCCGATCATCAGCGAGGACGGATAAGGCCAGGGCTGGGTGGAGTGGTACTTCACCTCCACGGCGTTGAGCCCGGCCTCCTCCATCAACTCGCGGGCGCAGGCCTCTTCGATGCTCTCGCCGGGCTCCAGAAAGCCGGCCAGGGCCGAGAACATGCCCTTCGGCCAGGCCGCCTGCCGGCCCAGCATGCAGCGCTCGCCGTGGAACGGCAGCATGATCACCACCGGGTCGGTGCGCGGGAAGTGCTCGGCCTCGCAGGCCGGGCACTTCCGCTTCCAGCCGCCGTCGACCACCAGGCTGGGCTCGCCGCAGGCCGCGCAGTGGCGATGCCGCCGACGCCACTCGAACATCTGCTTGGCGGTGGCCGCGATCGCCGCCTCGGCGTCCGGCAGGCGAAGGGCGATCTGGCGCAGGTCCTCGAACCGGCCCAGCCCCTGCAGCTCGCCCTCGGCCGGGTCGGTCCCGCCCTCCAGGTCGACGGCCCAGACGGCGGTGTCCTTCCAAAGGCCCATGAACAGCAGCCGCTCCATCCCGCCCGTCAGCTTGTCCGCCATCCGGGCCGGCAGGTAGGCGAGCTGGAAACCGCCACCCTCGGCCTTCTCCACCAGCGGCCGGCCGTTCCAGACGGCCAGCGCCAGCGAATCGGGCGCCTCCAGCTTCTCGGCGAGCCAGGCCTCGTCGCCCCGCCGCTCGCTGGCGCGGTTGAGCGGATTGCCTGCGAAGGTGTTCATGAAGGCCTTGAGCGGCATGCCGTTCTCCGATGGTGGCGCAAACGGTTAGCGGGGCCGGACGTAGCTGGGAAGATGCCTCGGATGCTGCGCTGCGGCGGTCTGACCGGGGCGGCGAGCGCAGCCGAGCTTGCGATCCGACGGCCCAGCCGCGATATTGGGGGCGGAGATCGGCGACGGGCGGAGTCCTCGCCAACCCGGTCAGGTCCGGAAGGAAGCAGCCGTAACGAGTTTCGCTCCGGGTCGTCGTCCGGTCTCCACCCAACCATTTCAGTTCAAGGGCCAGATGGCCGAAGACGACCTCACGCTCGAACCCGACCTGCCCGAGCGTGATCCCGACACCGCGGACATGTTCGGCGCGCCGCCCCGGGCTGCGGCCCCGCCCGCGGAGAGCGCCGCCTACACCGTCATCGCCCGCAAGTACCGGCCCAGGACCTTCGACGACCTGTTCGGGCAGGAGGCGATGGTCCGGACGCTGAAGAACGCCTTCGCGTCGCGGCGGATCGCCCACGCCTTCATGCTCACCGGGGTGCGCGGGGTCGGCAAGACCACCACCGCTCGGCTGCTCGCCCGGGCCCTGAACTACGACACCGACACGGTGCACGAGCCGTCGCTGGACCTGACGCAGGACGGCCGCCACTGCCGGGCGATCATCGAGGGCCGGCACATGGACGTGCTCGAGCTCGACGCCGCCAGCCGAACCAAGGTGGACGAGATGCGCGAGCTGCTCGACGGGGTGCGCTATGCGCCGGTCGAGGCGCGCTACAAGGTCTACATCATCGACGAAGTGCACATGCTCTCGACGGCCGCGTTCAACGCGCTGCTGAAGACCCTCGAGGAGCCGCCGCCGCACGCCAAGTTCATCTTCGCCACCACCGAGATCCGCAAGGTGCCGGTCACCATCCTGTCCCGCTGCCAGCGCTTCGACCTGCGCCGCGTGGAGCCGGAGGTGATCATGAAGAACCTGGAGATGATCGCCGAGCGCGAGGGCGCGCGGGTGGAGGCCGAGGGGCTGATGCTGATCGCCCGGGCCGCCGAGGGCTCGGTGCGCGACGCCCAGTCGCTGCTCGACCAGGCTATCGTCCAGGCCGAGGCCGGCCAGACGGTCACCGCCGCCACCATCCGCGACATGCTGGGCCTGGCCGACCGGGCCCAGACCATCTCGCTGTTCGAACAGGTGATGCGCGGCGAGGCGGGCGGCGCGATCGAGACCTTCCGCACCCTCTACGGCTACGGCGCCGACCCCGGCCAGGTGATGCTTGACCTTCTCGAGCACTGCCACGGCGCCTCGGTCGCCAAGGCGGTGGGGCCGCATGCGCTGACGCTGCCGAAGGAACAGGCGGCGCGGCTCGCGGCTATCGGCGCGGCGGTGTCGGCCGGCGTGCTCTCCCGCCAATGGCAGCTGCTGCTGAAGGCCTACGACGAGGTGCGCCGCGCGCCTGATCCGGCCGCGGCGGCCGACATGGCGCTGATCCGGCTGGCCTACGCCGCCGACCTGCCCGGGCCCGAGGAAGCGCTGAAGCGCCTGCAATCGGGCGAGCCGCCGACCGGCGGCGCGGGCCCGTCCGGCGGCGGGGGAGGCGGTGGCGGCGGCATGCACCAGGGCGGCGGCGGCGCCTCGGCCGTGGCGCGCCAGGCGGCTCCGCCCCGGCCGGCGCCGGCCGAAGCGGCGCCCACGCTGCAGCGGTTCGAGGACGTCATCGCCCTCATCGACTCCAAGCGCGACATCGCCCTGCGACTGGACGTGGAGCGGTTCGTCCGCCCGATCAGCTTCCGGCCCGGCGCCATCGAGTTCGAGCCGGCGCCCGGCGCGCCGGCCAATCTGATCCAGCGCCTGGCCTCCAAGCTCCGCGAATGGACCGGCCAGCCCTGGCTGGTGGCGGCCCAGGGCGGCGGCGGCGCCGAGAGCCTGTGGGAGCGCCAGAAGCGCGAGGAGCGCGAGGTGCTGGCCCAGGTCGAGCAGGACCCGTTCGTCCGCCAGGTGATGGAAGCCTTCCCTGGCGCCGAGATCCTGGGCGTGCGAACCCTCGCCGCCCCCGAGCCGGCCGCCGACGCCGGCGACGAAGCCGACAGCGAAGACGAGGACTAGGCCCATGAAGGACCTGAACGCCCTGATGAAGCAGGCCCAGGAGATGCAGCAGAAGCTGACCCAGGCCCAGGCCAAGCTCGCTGAGCTCACCGTGGAGGGCACCTCCGGCGGCGGCATGGTCACCGTGACGCTGAGAGGCACCGGGGAGCTCACCGGTGTGAAGCTGGACGAGAGCCTGCTAGCGCCCGGCGAAGGCGAGGTCGTCGCCGACCTGATCGTCGCCGCCCATGCCGACGCCAAGCGCAAGCTCGACGCCCAGCAGGCCGAGATGATGCGCGAAGCCGCCGGCCCGCTCGGCGCCATGGGCCTGCCCGGGCTGGGGTTCTAGAGGCGTCCGCTCCACTCTCCGCTCATCCTGGCGAAGCCGGGACCCAGACGGACTCCCGGTCCGCTCAGGAACTCGGATGGATTCCGGCTTCCGCCGGGAGGAGGTTACACGCACGCGCCCCGCCCGCCTCTAAGCCTATCTTAAGCATGCGTCGCTACCTTTTGTCGCAGGGCTGGGCGGAGGGGCGCGGCGGGTGGCGACATACACGGGCGACGGCGGCGCCAACACCCTCACAGGGGGCGCGCCGAACGACACACTTGCCGGCAACGGCGGCGCAGACCGCCTGGACGGCGGCGGCGGCAACGATTCGCTGAACGGCGGGACGGGTTTCGACACCCTGATCGGCGGGGACGGGAACGACCGCTTCTACGCCGACCGCAACGACTTCGACGTCTACGAGGGCGGCTCGGGCGTCGACACGG
>NZ_DATAGM010000239.1:0-2503 GCF_036263695.1 Phenylobacterium sp. | reverse complement strand
TCGTGTCGGCCCACCGCACGCCCGACCGGATGTACGACTTCGCGAAGTCGGCCAAGGCCAGGGGGGTGAAGGTGATCATCGCCGGCGCCGGCGGGGCCGCGCACCTGCCTGGCATGACCGCCTCGCTCACCGAGCTGCCGGTGCTGGGCGTGCCGGTGGAGTCCAAGGCGCTGAAGGGCATGGACTCCCTGCTTTCGATCGCCCAGATGCCGGCGGGCATCCCGGTGGGCACCCTGGCGATCGGCGAGGCGGGCGCGCGCAACGCGGGCATCCTGGCCGCGCAGATCCTGGCGCTTACGGACGAGGCGCTGGCCGAGCGGGTCGCCGCCTTCCGCCGGCGCCAGACCGAGTCCATCCCCGAGACGGTCGAGGACGCTTGAGCCAGGCCATGACCCCGCTGCCGCCCGGCTCGACCATCGGCATCCTCGGAGGCGGACAGCTCGGCCGGATGCTGGCGCTGGCCGCGGCGCGGCTCGGGTTCGACGTCGCGATCCTGACGCCGGAGGAGGACTCGCCTGCAGCCCGAGTGGCAGCGCACGCCATCGTGGCCGACTACACGGACGAGGCGGCGCTGGCTCAGCTCGCCGCTCTCGCTTCGGTGGTGACCTACGAGTTCGAGAACGTGCCGGCCGCCGCGGTCAGCCGGCTGGCCGAGCTGGGCTGCGAGGTCGCGCCGGGGCCCCGCGCGCTCGCCGTCGCCCAGGACCGGGTGCAGGAGAAGACCTTCCTCAACAGCGTCGGTGTGGCGACCGTCGCCTTCACGCCGGCCGAGGACGCCGAGTCCGCCCGGGCCGCCGTCGCGAAGATCGGCGCCCCGGCGCTGATGAAAACCCGCCGCGAAGGCTACGACGGCAAGGGCCAGCGCTGGGTCGAGCACGCCGCCGAGGCCGCGCGAATCTTCCATGAGCTGGGTGAGCGGCCGGTGATCCTGGAGGCGCCGGCCGCCTTCGTGCGCGAGCTGTCGGTGATCGCCGCGCGCAGCCGCAGCGGCCAGACCGCCGTCTACCCCCTGGCCGAGAACCACCACGAGAACGGCATCCTGCGGCGCAGCCTGGCGCCGGCCCCCGCTTCGGCGGCCCTGGCCGACCAGGCCGAGCGGATCGCGGTGCAGATCCTGACCCGGCTCGACTACGTGGGCGTGGTCGGGGTGGAGCTGTTCGAGCTCGAGGACGGCCAGCTGCTGGTCAACGAGATCGCGCCGCGGGTCCACAACACTGGCCACTGGACGCAGGACGGCTGCGAGGTCGACCAGTTCGAGCAGCACATCCGCGCCGTCGCCGGCTGGCCGCTCGGCCCCACCGCGCCGATCGCCGAGGTGGAGATGCTCAACCTGCTGGGCCCCGAGGCGCACGGCTGGGCGCGGCTGGCCGCGGAGCCGGAGACCCGCGTCCACCTCTACGGCAAGCGCGACGCCAAGCCCGGCCGCAAGATGGGCCACGTGAACCGCATCCGGCCGCTGGGGGGCCGGAGATAGCGGCCATGGCCGAGCTCACGCTGGAGCCCACCTCCCAGCAGGGGCTCGCGGCGGTGGCGGCGCTGATGCGGCGGGCCTTTCCGCAGGCGGGCAAGTACACCGAGGCCTACCTCAACTGGCTGTACTTCCAGAACCCGGTCGGCCCGGCGCTGGCCTTCGACGTCCGTGAAGGCGAGAGGGTCGTGAGCCACGGAGCGGGCATCCTTCAGCGGCTCGTGCTGCACGGGCGTCCGGTCTTGGGCGCGCTGATGCTGAACACCGCCACCGACGCCGACCGGCAGGGGCGGGGGCTGTTTTCCCAGGTGGTGACCGCGGTCATCGAAGAGGGGCGGCGGCGGGGCGTCGCGGCGCTGATCGGCGTGGCGAACCAGAACTCCGTGGGCCCCTACGTGAAGCGGCTCGGCTTCCATGACGTGCGGGGACTCGACGCCTTCGTATCCGTCGCGCCGGAGCGGATCGACGTCAGCCGCGCCCTCGCCCATGCCGACCTGCGGCGGGACTGGGACGACGCGGCGCTCGCCTGGCGGATGGGCAATCCGGAAGGGCGGCTGAAGGTGGTCGCCGTGGGGGCGGACGCGCTGGTCGTGGAGGGCGCCTCGACAGCGCCCCTCGTCGCCGCCCGGGCCGTCATCCCGCGGCGGGGACTGAGTGCGCCGGAAGCTCCACGGAGCCGCCTCCGGCCCGCCGTGTCCCTTGCGCTGGCCCCCGCAGGCGCCTCTCGGCGCGGCGTTTCGCTCACCGTCCCCGACCGTCTGCGTCCCTCGCCCCTGCGCCTGATCTACTTCAA
Organism: Phenylobacterium sp.; assembly: GCF_036263695.1. Taxonomy (GTDB): domain Bacteria; phylum Pseudomonadota; class Alphaproteobacteria; order Caulobacterales; family Caulobacteraceae; genus Phenylobacterium. Next base: position 242 of record NZ_DATAGM010000239.1, on the reverse strand, counting down.
CCTCGAGGACCCGGCCGACCGCCTGGACCCGGACCGCATCCTCTTCAGCTTCCTGGACTTCGACGCGTTCTGAGGCCGCATTTCCCCTTCGTCATCGCCGCGGCTTGTCCCGGCGACCCAGCCCGTTGAGTGGAGCGAGCTCAGCTCACCCGTACCGCATGCGGCCGAGCGCACTGGCGACGTCCTTCAGGAGGTCGCCGGGCTTGATGCCGGCCTTCCACTTCTCGTAGGCCATGACGTTC
>NZ_DATAGM010000238.1:0-8457 GCF_036263695.1 Phenylobacterium sp. | reverse complement strand
GCAGGGCGGCCGCGATCAGCGCAGCGGCCAGCAAGATCGTCCGTCCCATCCCGCAGCTCCCGCTTCCGAAGCGGCGAACCCTAAACAGCCTCGCCGGAAACGAAAACGCCCGCCGGAGCGACGGCGGGCGTTTAGGAAGTGCGGAGCAGCGTCAGATCAGGCCGCGACGACCTGCTCGTGCGGGTCGCGCAGCACGTAGCCGCGGCCCCAGACCGTCTCGATGTGGTGCTTGCCGTCGGCGGCGGCGGCCAGCTTCTTGCGCAGCTTGCAGATGAAGACGTCGATGATCTTCAACTCGGGCTCGTCCATGCCGCCGTAGAGGTGGTTCAGGAACATCTCTTTCGTCAGGGTCGTGCCCTTACGAAGCGAGAGCAGCTCCAGCATCTGGTATTCCTTGCCCGTCAGGTGGACGCGCATCCCGTTCACTTCCACGGTCTTGGCGTCCAGGTTGACGGTGATGTCGCCGGTCTTGATCACCGACTGGGCGTGGCCCTTCGAGCGGCGGACCACGGCGTGGATGCGGGCGACCAGCTCGTCCTTGTGGAACGGCTTGGTCATGTAGTCGTCGGCGCCGCCGCCCAGGGTCTTAACCTTGGTGTCGATCTCGGCCGTGCCCGACAAGATCATGATCGGAGTGTTGATCTTCGCCACCCGCAGCGTTCGCAGCACGTCCATGCCGCTCATGTCGGGGAGGTTCAGATCCAGCAGGATCAGGTCGTAGTCGTAGATCTTGCCCAGATCCACGCCCTCCTCGCCCAGGTCCGTCGTATAGACGTTGAAGCCCTCGGACTTGAGCATCAGCTCGATGCTCTGCGCTGTGGCGCTGTCGTCCTCAATAAGCAGTACGCGCATCCGCCCCTCTTCCTCTCCGCACCTCGGCCATAGCCCGCAGATTCGCTCGATGCCGCAGACCGTCGCCGTTAACTTGCCAGCGAGTTAATTTAAGACCGGTTAATGGTGAAAACTTCGCCGTCGAAGAAAATGGTTAACGCGATTTGAGATTCCCCGACAAGCGAGGTGGAAGGCCGCGTTCCATGGTGGCGGTTGAATCTTTTGTGATTGGACGCGGCCGCGAAGCAGTCCCACTCGGCGCAGCGCCCCATCCTGCGTCAAGCAGCCGCGCTTTGAGCCGGCTCCGGGAACGTCGGGCCAAGCTGGACGGTTCTGGCCGGGGACTGGGCGTCCATCCGCCCGCCGATAAGGGGATCATCGCATGCGGCCCAGACTGAAGCCTCTCGACCAGCAGGTGATCGTGATCACGGGCGCGAGCTCGGGGATCGGGCTGGCTACCGCCAAGCGGGCCGCCAAGGCGGGCGCCGCGGTCGTCCTCGCGGCCCGCAACGAGGAGGCCCTGAGGGCCGTCTGCGCCGAGATCAACGCAGCCGGCGGCCGGGCGCACGCGGTCGCAGCCGATGTGGGCGACGCGCAGGACGTGGAGAAGATCGCCCGGGCGGCCATCGCCCGCTTCGGCGGCTTCGACACCTGGGTCAACGACGCCGGTGTCGGCGTCTACGCCGAGCTAATGGAGACGCCCCGCGACGACCACGAGCGGCTGTTCCGCACCAACTACTTCGGCGTCGTGAACGGCTCGGTCGAGGCGGCCAAGCACCTGGCGGTGAAGCCGGGCGGCGGGGCGGTGATCAACGTCGGCTCGATCCTCTCCGACATCGGCTCGCCCATGCTGGGCGCTTACGCCGCGTCCAAGCACGCTGTGAAGGGCTTCACCGACACCCTTCGCATGGAGCTGCAGCGCCACAGGTCGCCGGTCTCGGTCACCCTGATCAAACCGAGCGCGATCAGCTCGCCGTTCGCCGACCACGCCCGCAACTACATGGACCAGCCGGCCAGGGTGCCGCCGCCGGTCTACGCCCCGGAGGTGGTGGCCGACGCCATCCTCTACGCCGCCCAGCGGCCGGTGCGGAACCTCACCGTCGGCGCCGGCGGGCGGCAGATGACGCTGACCGCGGCCCTGGCGCCGAGCTTCGCCGACCGCCTGTTCGGCGCCGTCGTGCCGCCGCTCTCGCGTCGCAAGGGCGAGAAGCCGGCGACCGACAACCTCTATGCGCCGAGCGAGGACGGCCGGGTGGCCACACCGCATTTCCGCGGTCGCAAGTTCAGCGTCTACACCGAGGCGCACAAGCGGCCGCGCATGTCACTCGGCCTCGCCGCCCTGGCGATCGGCGTCGCGGCGGCGTGGTTCGGGCGAAAACAGATCGCCACGGCTGCGCGGCCGCTGCTGGCCCGCACGATCGGGCCGCTGGCGATGCGCGCCGTGCGCCGCCGGCCGATCGCCGCGGCCCGCTACGCCCTTCGCCACCCGCGCCAGACGCTGCAGCTCGCCCGCGCCTTGCGCTGAGCGCGTCGTTCTGGTCTGGGAGGGGGCATGATCGAAGAACATCGTTTCACCTATCGCGGCGACGACGGCGCGGAGATCGCCGCTTTCCGTTGGACCGGCGGCGCGCCGACCAAAGCGGTGATCCAGCTCGCGCATGGCGCCGGCGAGCACTCGCTGCGCTACCTCGAGCCGCTGACGCCGATCATTGAAGCCGGCTACGTCGTCTATTCCGCCGACCACCGCGGACATGGCGCCACGGCAGGCCCTGAGAAGCTGGGCGACTTCGGCCCCGGCGGCGCGGGCGCGGCGATTTCCGACATGGCGGTGCTGTCGCGGAGGATCCGCGCGGACCACCCGGACCTTTCGCTGATCCTGTTCGGCCATTCCATGGGCGCGGCCTTCTCCCAGGTTTACCTCACCCGCGACCACGCGCTGATCGACGCCCTGGTTCTCTCCGGCACGGCGGCGACCTGGCTGCCGCGCGGCGAGCGGCGCGATCCGAACAGCGCCTACGAGAGCCCGCGCACGCCCTACGACTGGCTGTCGCGGGACGAGGCGGAGGTGGACAAGTACGTCGCCGACCCGCTCTGCGGCATCCGCTTCACCCCGGAGTCCGGCGCCTCGTTCCGCACCATCGGCGAGCAGGCGGCCGATCCGGCCTATCTGAACGAGGTGCGTAAGGGCCTTCCGGTCTACATCTTCGTCGGTGACGAGGACCCCATCAACGACAAGCTGGCGCGGGTCACGCCGCTGGTGGACCGCTACCGGGAGGCGGGCCTCGACGTGACCTTCAAGGTCTATCCGGGCGGGCGGCACGAGATGCTGAATGAGACCAACCGGGCCGAGGTGGTGGCCGACCTCAAGGCCTGGCTGGACCGCGCAGTGGGCTGAGCGCTTGACGTCGGCTTACGCCCGTAGTCTGCTGCTGAGATGCACATCACCGCGGCCGAGAGCCAGGTCATGGAGAGCCTCTGGCGGACCTCGCCGCTGACGCCGGACGAGCTGATCGCCGACGTCCGCACGCGCGAGGACTGGGGCCCGGCCACGGTCAAGACGCTGATCAACCGGCTGCTGAAGAAGAAGGCGCTTCGCTCCGAGCGGATCGACGGGCGCACCCGCTACATCCCGCTCGTGCAGCGGGCCGACTACGTCCAGTCCGAGAGCCAGAACCTGCTGGACCGGCTGTTCGGCGGCGAGCTCACCCCGCTGGTCGCCCACTTCGCCGAGCACCGCAAGCTGACGCCGCAGGAGGTCGAGCGGCTGAAGCGCCTGATCGACGAGCTCGGCGATGACAAGTGAGCTGATCGAGGCCCTGCTCCGCGCGAACCTCGCCGTGTCGGCGGCGGTGATGGTGGTGCTGGCGCTTCGCAGTCCGGCGGCCCGCCTGTTCGGCGCCCAGACCGCCTACGCCCTGTGGAGCCTCGTCCCGCTGGCCTGGGCCGGCAGCTTGCTTCCGGCCCGCACCGCGGCTCCAGGGGACAGCCTGGCCGCCCAGGCGCCCGCCTTCGATCCGCAGTGGGCGCAGGCGGCCGGCGTCGCCTGGCTCACGGGCGTCGCCGTCGCGCTCGCGCTGTTCGGACTCGCCCAGCTGCGGTTCTGGATCTTGCAGCGCAAAGGCCGGGCCGGTCCGGCGGTGGCCGGCGTCTTCTTCCCGAGACTGGTGCTGCCGAAGGACTTCCGCAGCCGCTACACGGGCCCGGAACAGGCCCTGATCCGCGCCCACGAGGCGGCGCACCTGGAGCGGGGGGACCTGCGCGTCAACGCTCTCATGGCCGCCTTCCAGGCGGTGAACTGGTTCAACCCGCTGGTCCATGTGGCCGCGGCGCGGGCGCGCCTGGATCAGGAGCTGGCCTGCGACGAGACGGTGCTGGCCGCCCGTCCCACCGCGCGCCGCGCCTACGCCGAGGCGCTGCTGAAGACCCAGCTCGCCGCCTGTCGGCCGCCGCTCGGCTGCCAGTGGCTGGGGCGCGGCCGCCACCCGCTGGAGACGCGGATCGCCCGGCTCGCCGCCGCTGCGCCCGCGGAGTCGCGGCGGCTGGGCGGCGCCCTGACGGCCGCGACCTTGGCCCTCACGGCCGGCGTCGCCGCCTGGTCCGCCCAGCCGGCCCGCCCGGCGCCCGAGCCCCGGGTGATCATCGTCCAGGCGCCGCCGGTGATGCACGTCCTGCTGGCCGGTCCCGACGCCCTGCCGCCGGTCGTTCTGCCGCCCCGCCCCTGAGCCAAATCTTCACCACCAGTTAAGGCCTTGCGCCGGATTCTGGCCGCCTTCTGGGGGTTATCGAATCTTGCGCAGCCTTGTCGCCGCCGTCGAGCGTATCGATCCGCTGACCGTCTCCGGCCGCGTGGCCGCGGTGAACGGCCTGTTGATCGAAGCCCGCGGGGGGCTGACCCGACTGGCGGTCGGCGCCCGAGCCGAGATTCAGCGCCTGGCCGACAAGCCGCTGCCGGCGGAGGTGGTCGGCTTCCGCGAGGCGCGCGCGCTGCTGATGCCCTTCGGCCCCGTCGAAGGCGTCGCCCCCGGCGCGGAAATCCGCATCGAGCCGCTCGGCTCCGCCGTGCGGCCCACAAGGGCCTGGCTCGGCCGCATCGTCGACGCCTTTGGCGAGCCCATCGACGGCAAGGGGCCGCTGCCCCAGGGCCTGGCGCCCTATCCCCTGCGCGCGCCGCCGCCGCCGGCCCACGCCCGCGGCCGGGTGGGCGCGCGGCTCGACGTCGGCGTTAGGGCCATGAACGTCTTCACCACCTGCTGCCGCGGCCAGCGCCTCGGCGTCTTCGCCGGCTCCGGCGTCGGCAAGTCGGTGCTGCTTTCCATGCTAGCCCGCCAGTCGGACTGTGACGCCGTCGTCGTCGGCCTGATCGGCGAGCGGGGCCGGGAAGTGCGCGAGTTCATCGAGGAAACCCTCGGCGAAGAGGGCCTGAAGCGCGCCATCGTCGTCGTCGCCACCTCCGACGAGCCGGCCCTGAAGCGCCGCCAGGCGGCCTACATGACCATGGCGATCGCGGAATTCCTGCGCGATCAGGACCTCGAGGTCCTCTGCCTTATGGACAGTGTCACCCGCTTCGCCATGGCCCAGCGCGAGATCGGCCTGGCCGCCGGCGAGCCGCCGACGACCAAGGGCTACACCCCCACAGTCTTCACCGAGCTGCCCAAACTGCTGGAGCGCGCGGGCCCCGGCCCGATCCGCCCCGACGGGACGACGGCCGGCCCGATCACCGGCCTGTTCACCGTGCTGGTGGACGGCGACGACCACAACGAACCCATCGCCGACGCCGTCCGCGGCATCCTCGACGGCCATATCGTCATGGAGCGGGCGATCGCCGAGCGCGGCCGCTTCCCGGCCATCAACGTGTTGAAGTCAATCAGCCGGACCATGCCTGGGTGCCAGCTGCCGCACGAACGCGAAATCGTGCAGGGCGCCCGCCGGGCGCTTTCCGCCTACACCAACATGGAAGAGCTGATCCGCATCGGCGCCTACCGCACGGGCTCGGACCCGGAGGTCGACCGGGCGATCGCGCTCAATCCCGCGCTGGAGGGGTTCCTGGCGCAGGACAAGGACGAATCCACCAGCCTGGACGAAGCGTTCGGGCGGCTGGCCGGCATACTGGGGGGTGATGCGGCATGAGCTGGACCAAGAGCCTGATCCGGATCTCGACCTATCAGGTGGAGGAGCTGCAGAAGCGCCTGGCGGAGATCGCCGACCGGCGACGCGATGTCGAGATGCGGCTGATGATGCTGGCCGCCGAGGCGGTCTCCGAAGCCCAGACCTCCCAGGCCGACGCCGAGAACGGCTGGTACAAGTCCGGGTGGCTGGAAGGGCTGCGGGTCCGCAAGGCCCAACTGCACGCCGAACTGGCCGCGATCCAGCAGGAGGAGGCCGGCGCGCGCGACATCCTCGCCGAGGCCTTCGAAGAGCAGAAGAAGTACGAACAGGTGGCCGAGAACATGCGCCTGGCCGCCCGCAAGGAGACCGCCCGGCGCGAGACCGCCGCGCTCGACGAACTGGGCCTGCGGGCCGCCGGCGGGCGGTGAGCGGCCTTGACCGCCGCACCCTGATCGGCGCGGCCCTGGCGCTCGGCGCCTGCGAGAGCCGCGCCCAGCCGGCGCCTCCAATAGAACTTTCCCCGCTGCGGGCCGCCGCGCCGTTCCCGCTCGGCGTCTGCGCCCAGGTCAGCCACATCAACGATCCCGAATGGGCGCGGCTGGCGGCCACTCACTTCTCCCAGCTCACGCCCGAGTGGGAGATGAAGATGGAGTACATCGTCCAGCCGGACGGGAGCTTCCGCTTCGACCGCGCCGACCGCCTAGCCGCCTTCGCCCGCGCCAGCCGGATGCGGCTCTACTGCACGACGCTGATCTGGTACGCCCAGCGGCCGGAGGGCTTCGAGAAGCTGGACGAGAGCCGCACCAGCTTCGGCAAGGCCTACGACGCCTACATCACCGCTCTCGTCGGCCGCTACCGCGGCCAAGCGGTGGGCTGGGACGTGGTCAACGAGGCCGTGGCCGAGGACGGGCAGGGGTGGCGTGAGAGCCTGTGGGCCACCCGGCTGGGCGACTTCGACCACATGCGCCGCGCCTTCGACGTGGCCCGCGCGGCGGACCCGGACGCCGTGCTGTTCATCAACGACTACAACCTCGAGAGCCTCCCCAGGAAGCTCGACACCTTCCAGAGGCTGGTCGACCGGCTGCTCAGCGTCGGCGCGCCGGTCACCGGCCTCGGCTGTCAGAGCCACATCGACGCGAGCCTGCCCAGCGGCGCCTACACCCGCACCATCGAGGCCTTGGCCCGCTTCGGCCTGCCGATTCACGTCTCCGAACTCGACGTCTCTCTCGTCCGCGCTGGCCGCGGTCCGCGGCTGGAGGAGCGCCAGGCCGCCCTCTACGCGGAGGCCATGGAGGCTTTCATGGCCCTGCCGGCGAACCAGCGCTTCGCCTTCACCCTCTGGGGCCTGCGCGATAAGGATTCCTGGTTGAAGCGGGAGAACGGCCGCGACGCGCCGCTGCTGTTCGACGACGCCGGCCAGCCCAAGCCCGCCGCCTCGGGGCTCGCCCAGGCGCTGGGCGCGCTGAAGACCGCCGGCTCCCTTTACGGAAACGAAAACCGCGCTCTTTAGAACTCCAGGGCGATGAAGCTGATCTACGCCCTCCAGGACCCGGACAATCCCGACTCCCTCGCCGTGAAGATGCGGCGGGCGCGGGCCCGGCATGTCACCGGCCTGATCGAGCAGATCGCGGCGGAGACCGGCCGCTGCCGTATCCTCGATCTGGGCGGCGAGCCCGAGTACTGGCGGCTGTTCGACCGCGCCCTGCTGGAGCGCTGCGGCGTGCACATCACCCTGGTGAACCCGCAGGCTTTCGAGGTCGCCGACCCGATGTTCGAGGCGGTGGAGGGCGACGCCTGCGCGCTGGAGACTTATCCGGATAGCGCCTTCGACCTCGTCCACTCCAACTCGGTGGTGGAGCATGTGGGCGACTGGCCGCGGATGGAGGCCTTCGCCCGAGAGGCCCGCCGTCTGGCGCCGCGATACTACGTCCAGACGCCCTACTTCTGGTTCCCCATCGAGCCCCACTTCTCGGCGCCCTTCTTCCACTGGCGCTCCGAGCAGAGCCGCGCCCGCGCCCTGATGAAGAAGCGCCATGGTTTCGCCGAACGCGCCCTGGACGTGGGCGCCGCCATGCGCGACGTCCAGCACGCCCGCCTCCTCGACAAGACGCAGTTCCGCTTCCTCTTCCCCGACGCGCGTCACGTCGACGAGAAGTTCGCCGGCTTCACCAAGTCGCTGATCGCGATCCGGGCGTAGCGCTTCCACACCGTCATCCTGGACGGCCTGCTAGGCCGATCCGGGACCCAGCTCTGCGCGCGTGCCCCCTGGGTCCCGGCTTTCCAGCCCGCTGCCGCGCGCTGCGGCCGGGATGACGTTGAGGATTGACGAGGATGTAAGCGATAACTTACCGTTAGCTGTTGCTAACGCCAAAGAGGATCCTCCCATGTCGCCGTTCATCGTTCACACCGTTCCCGGCAGCCCATTCGCGCGCTCGGTCATGGTCGTGCTGGAGGAGAAGGGCGCCGAGTGGCGCGTAGCCGCCCTGGAACCCATGGCCAGCAAGCAGGAGCCTCACATCA
>NZ_DATAGM010000237.1:0-9341 GCF_036263695.1 Phenylobacterium sp. | reverse complement strand
CGGCTGGAGCGGGCTGCTCGACCGTCAACAGGCCTACGTCGAGGCCGAACCCGAAGGAGATATCCCATGATCACGCTCTACGCCTTCAAGTGGGTCCCCCCGTTCGCCCAGGGGCTGGTGCGCGATTTGCGCGTCCGCTGGGCGCTGGAAGAGGCCGGCCTGCCCTATTCGGTGAAGCTGCTCGGCCAAGGCGACCAGGACTCGCCGGAGTACCGGAAGATTCAGCCCTGGGGCCAGGTCCCGGCGATCGAGGCCGACAGCCTGGTGCTGTTCGAGAGCGGCGCCATCGTCCAGTACATCGCCGAACGCTCCGAGGTGCTGATGCCGCGCGACGCCGCCGGGCGGGCGCTGGTGGCGCAGTGGCTGTTCGCCGCTCAGAACTCGGTGGAGCCGCACATCAGCAATCTGGCCAATATCGACCTCTTCCACCCCGACGAAGCGTGGGCGAAGGCGCGGCGACCGGACCAGGAGGCGTTCACGCGGATGAAGCTGGCCTCGCTCGCCAAGCGGCTGGCCGGCCGCGAATGGCTGGAGGACCGGTTCACGGCCGGCGACCTGATGATGGTCACCGTGCTGCGGAACCTGCGCCACACCGACATCGTCACCGCCGACGCGGTGCTGGGTCCCTACGTCGCCCGCGGCGAGGCCCGCCCGGCGTTCCAGCGGGCCCTCTCGGCGCAACTCGCCACCTTCGACGCGAATGCGCCGGAGCTCACGCCGGCGTGACGTAGAGCGAGCGCGGCGTCCTGCCTCCCGCCGCTTCGCGGGGGAGGCAGGACGGGTGGTCAGGCGACGCGCTCGCCCTGCACCCAGACGCCCCGCACCACCGGCAGCCCGTCCACCAGCCGCACCCGCACGAGGTCGGCACGGTGGCCGGGCGCGATGCGGCCGCGGTCGTTCAGGCCGGCGGCGCGGGCAGGTGCCTCGGTCACCAGGGCGACGCCGCGAGCCAGGCTCCAGCCAAACGGCTTGGCGGTAATGCGGAAGGCGCACTCAATCAGGCTGCGGGGGACGTAGTCGGAAGCGAAGCCGTCGAGCAGGCCGAGTTCGGCCAGCTCCGCGGCGCGCACGTTGCCGGAGTAGGAGCCGCCACGGATCAGGTTGGGGCCGCCCATGATGATCGCCATGCCGCGCTCGCGCGCCCGGCGGGCCGCCTCCACCGTTACCGGAAACTCGGCGACGGTCGCGCCCAGGTCGGCGGCTTCGTCGACGTGCTCCAGGTCCTCGTCGTCATGGCTGACCAGCGGCATGCCGCGCTCGCGGGCGAGCTCGGCCACATAGGCGCGGTTCGGCGCGGCGTTGCGCGACTGGCGCTCGCGGGCGGCGGTGAGGCGCTCTTCAATCGCTACGGCGCTCATGCCGCCTGCACGCCAGTTGTCCAGATACTGGTCGAGATTGCGGTACTGCCGCTGCCCCGGCGTGTGGTCCATCAGCGAGAACAGCGCGGTCATCGGGTGATCGGCCAGGTGGTCGAGCCGTTCGCGCAGGTCGTCTGCGGCCGTCTCGCAGCGCCAGTGGATGAGGTGCTCGCCCTTCAGCATGCCGGCGCGCTTGGCGGTCAGCAGCCCGTCCACCAGCCGGCGCAGGTTGTCCTCCTTGCGCGCCACCGACGGGTTGAAGCTGCCGACGCTGAGGGAATCGAAGGTGGTGGTCACGCCCACCGACAGGCCGCAGCCGTCGTGGGTCACCGCCGCCGATACCGGATTCCAGTCGATGTTCGGGCGCGGGAAGTAGTGCTTTTCAAGACTGTCGGTGTGCAGGTCGATGATCCCAGGCATCAGCACGTCGCCCTCGAGATCCTCGCCCACCGCGGAGGCGCCGGACGCCACTTCGGCGATCCCGCCGTCCCGAACCAGCAGCGAGCCGATGAAGTCTTCCTCGCCCGCAACGATGCGCGCGTTCCGAAACGCAAGCTCCACGAGATCCCTCCTTGGGGTCAGTCGGTTTTCGGTTCGTAGAAGTCGATCTCGACCTCGGACATGGAGCGGCTCTCGCCATACTCCAGCGGCCGGCCGAGGCCGTCGACGTTCAGGTATCGGTGCACCAGCAGCGGCACATGCTTGGGCACATGCAGCAGCTCGCACTCCCGGGTGGTGGGCAGCCGCGCCGAGATGGCGGTGCGGCGGCGGGTGTAGTCGGGGATGCCGGAATCGATCAGCGTCTGGGTGATCGTGCCGCGCTTCTTGTACATCTCGATGAAGGTCGGGAAGCGCTGGAAGCTGAAGACGTGCTGGCCGATGCCGGTCGGCTCCTCGTTCACGAACCGCATCCGTTCCAGGAAGATCACCGGGTCGCCGACCTTGATCTCCAGCGCCTGGGCCATACGGGCGTCGGCGGGGCGCACCTCGAGCTTCAGCGTCTGAGTGCGGGGGTGACCGCCTTGCTTGCGGACGTTCTCGGTGAACCTCGGCCGCTTGTTCAGGCGCAGCGGCGCGCTCGCCCGCCGCACGTAGCTGCCCCGCCCCTGAGTGGATTCCACCATCCCCTTGTCCTGCAGGTCCAGGAGGGCCCGGCGGACCGTGTGGCGGTTGACCATGAACTGTCGTGACAGCTCGTGCTCGGTCGGCAGCTTATCGCCCGGTGACAGTTCACGCGCACGGATACGCTTCTCAAGTGATTGGGAAATCTCCCGCCACAAGGGCACGCCGACCGTCATTGCAGAGCCTCTTCAGTTATCGTATCGCTGTCTAGACAAGTTTTACTACTGTCATTGAAGTTTCATCTTTGGGTTCTTGCCGCCCGATGGCGCTTACATTACCAATCAGCCAACGCGAATACAACAGTTTGCTTGTTTGTCGGAGGTAATCGAATGAGCCCGGGAACGGTTGTCGGTGAAGCGCCTCCGGAGCGGCGGCGCTGGCTTTCGGTGCTGGCCAAGGCGCTGCCGCGCGAGCTGGTGGAGGCCTGGGACGAGCTCAAGGACCGCCCCGCCTTCACCGCCCTGCGCAAGGCCGAGACCGGCCTGGTGCTGGTCCGCGGCCGTATGGGCGGCACGGGCGACGCCTTCAACGTGGGCGAGATGACGGTGACCCGCGCGGCCGTGCGGCTGCCAGGCGGCGAGACCGGCGTCGGCTATGTCGGCGGCCGCGACAAGCGCCACGCCGAACTAGCCGCCGCGGTGGACGCGATGATGCAGTCCCCCACCCTGCGCGAGCGCGCCCAGGCCATCGTCGAGCGGCTCGCCCGCCAGCAGCAGGCCCGGCGCGACGCGGCCGCGCGCAAGGCCGCCGCCACCCGCGTCGACTTCTTCACCATGGTCCGCATGCGGAGCCCCGACTGATGTCCGCGACCCTCGACCTCGCCAAGATCCACCCGGGCTTCCTCGACCCGGTGCGGGAGTCCCAGGCGGTGTTCCGCAAGGTGATGGACGCCGTCGCCCGCCCGGGCAGCGTCGCCGACCTGGCCTTCGCGGTGGACGGCCCGCCGGGCCTGGACTGCGCCGCGGCCGCCGTGGCCCTGACCCTGCTCGACTTCGAGACCCCGGTCTGGCTGGATTCGGCGCTGGCCGGCGGCGAGGCCGAGGCCTGGATTCGCTTCCACGCCGGCTGCCCGCTGACCAAGGAAACGGCGCAGGCGGACTTCGCGCTCGTGACCCGGGCGCAGGACTGCCCGCCGCTATCGGCCTTCAACCAGGGCGACGCCAAGTACCCGGACCGCTCCACGACGGTGATCCTTCAGGTCGCCGGGCTCGAGGGCGGCGAGCCGGTGGCCCTCACAGGCCCCGGCATCAAGACAGAGACGACCATCGCCCCCCGCGGCCTGCCCGACGGCTTCTGGGAGCAGATCCAGACCAACCACGCGCAGTTCCAGTTCGGCGTCGACGTCCTGCTCGTCGCCGGCCCGAAGCTTTTGGCCCTGCCGCGCAGCACGCGCGCCCAGATCAGGAAAGGCTGAGCCCATGGCCTACGTCTCCGTGAAAGGCGGCGAGAAGGCGATCACCAACGCCCATCGCTGGCTTGAAGAAGATCGCCGCGGCGATCGCGCGGTCCCCGAACTCACCGTCGAACAGGTCCGCGAGCAGATGTCGCTCGCGGTCGACCGGGTGATGGCTGAGGGCTCCTGCTACGACCGCGGCCTCGCGGCCCTGGCCATCAAGCAGGCCAGAGGCGACCTGCCGGAAGCGGTCTTCCTGCTGCGCGCCTACCGCACCACCCTGCCCCGCCTCGGCGCCTCGTTGCCGATTGAGACCGAGGACATGGCCGTGCGCCGCCGCGTCTCCGCCGCGTTTAAGGACATCCCGGGCGGCCAGGTGCTGGGCCCGACGTTCGACTACACCCACCGCCTGCTGGACTTCGCCCTCGCCGCCGACGGCGAGACCCCGATCGCCCCAGCCCCCGAGGCCGAGCAGCCCCAGGAATACCCGATGCCGACCATCGCCTCGGTGTTCCGGCACGAGGATCTGCTGGAGCACGAGGAGCCGACCGAAGGCGCCGACGAGCCCTTCGACCTGACCCGTGAGCCGATGAGCTTCCCGGCCGGCCGCGACCAGCGGCTGCAGGCGCTGGCCCGCGGCGACGAGGGCTTCCTCCTGTCGCTGGCCTACTCCTCGCAGCGCGGCTGGGGCGCCACCCACCCGCTCTGCGGCGAGATCCGCCTGGGCGAAGTGGCCGTCGAGTTCGTGCCCGAGGAGCTCGGCTTCCCGATCGAGATCGGCGAGATCACCGTCACCGAGTGCACCATGCTGTCGGGCTTCTCCGGCTCGGCGAGCCGCGCGCCGCAGTACACCCGCGGCTACGGCCTGACCTTCGGCCACTGCGAGCGCAAGGCGATGAGCGTGGCGATCGTCGACCGCGCCCTGCGCCACCGCGAGGTGGGCGAGCAGGCCGAGGCCCCGGTGCAGGACGAGGAGTTCGTCCTGTACCACTCCGACAACGTCGAGGCCTCGGGCTTCGTCCAGCACCTGAAGCTGCCGCACTACGTCGACTTCCAGGCCGACCTGCAGCTCATCCGCCGCCTGCGCCAGGAGCATTTCGACCGGCAGGCCGCCCTCAAGGAAGCCGCCGAATGAGCCCCTCCAATGCGCCGGAGCGCTACTACAACTACGCCTACCTCGACGAGCAGACCAAGCGGATGATCCGCCGGTCGATCCTCAAGGCGCTGGCGATCCCGGGCTACCAGGTGCCGTTCGGCTCGCGCGAGATGCCCGTGCCCTACGGCTGGGGGACCGGCGGCATCCAGCTAACCGCGGCGATCGTGGGCCCCGACGATGTCTACAAGTGCATCGACCAGGGGGCGGACGACACCACCAACGCGGTTTCGATCCGACGCTTCTTCGCCAAGGTGGCGGACGTCAAGACCACCGAGGATACCGGCGAGGCGACCATCATCCAGACCCGCCACCGGGTGCCGGAAAAGCCGCTGACGTCGAACCAGGTGCTGATCTACCAGGTGCCGCAGCCCGAGCCGCTGCGCGGCCTGGAGCCGCGCGAGACCGAGACCCGGGCGATGCACGCCTACGAGGAGTACGGCCTGCAGTACGTCTCGCTCTACGAGAGCGTGTCGCGCTACGGCCGGATCGCCAACACCGCCAGCTATCCGGTGATGGTCGAGGAGCGCTACCTGATGAGCCCCTCGCCGATCCCCAAGTTCGACAACCCCAAGCTCAACGACAGCGACGCGATCATGCTGTTCGGGGCGGGCCGGGAGAAGCGGATCTACGCGCTTCCCCCGCACACGAGCGTCCGCAGCCTCGACTTCGAGGACTACCCCTTCGAGGTCCAGACCTGGGAGCAGAGCTGCGCCCTCTGCGGGTCCGAGAACAGCTACCTGGACGAGGTCATCCTCGATGACGCCGGCCAGAAGATGTTCGTCTGCTCCGACAGCCACCACTGCGCCGAGCGGCGCCAGGCGGGCCACGCCGGCCCGATGGCCGGCCACGCCCTCGACCAGACCAAGGAGCCGGCCCAGTGAACGCCCCCTCCGTCAAGTTCGACGTCGAGCCCCTGCTCCGCGTCAGCGACCTCACCAAGTGGTACGGCCACGTGCTCGGCTGCCGCGACGTCTCCTTCGAGCTGCGCCCGGGGGAAGTGCTGGGCGTGGTCGGCGAGAGCGGATCGGGCAAGACCACCCTGCTCAACTGCATCTCGGGCAAGCTCCAGCCGAGCTCGGGCACGGTGGAGTTCGACACCTACCGCTTCGGCCTGAAGGACATCTACTCGCTGTCCGAGCCGGACCGGCGGCGGATGCAGCGCGAGGAATGGGGCTTCGTGCACCAGAACCCGCGCGACGGCCTGCGCATGCGGGTCAGCGGCGGCGCCAACGTCGCCGAGCCGCTGATGTACTTGGGCCAGCGCCACTACGGAAAGATGCGCCGGGCGACCATAGAATGGCTGGACCGCGTCGAGCTCGACACCCGCCGGATCGACGACAAGCCGCGCAACTTCTCGGGCGGCATGCAGCAGCGCATTCAGGTGGCCCGCAACCTGATCCACGGGCCCCGCCTCGTGTTCATGGACGAGCCCACCGGCGGCCTGGACGTCTCGGTGCAGGCCCGCCTGCTCGACCTGCTGCGCGAACTGGTCCGCGACCTGAACCTGGCGGTGATCATCGTCACCCACGACATGGCCGTGGCCCGGCTGATGGCCGACCGGCTGATGGTCATGAAGGGCGGCCAGGTCGTCGAGACCGGCCTCACCGATCAGGTGCTGGACGATCCCCAGCACCCCTACTCCCAGCTCCTCGTCTCCTCCGTCCTGCAGATCTGAGGCCCCCTATGTCCGCCCTTTCGCCGCCTTCGATCGTCGTCGAGGACCTGGCCAAGACCTTCGTGCTGCACAACGCCGATAGCGCGACCATTCCGGTCTTTCAGAACCTGCGCCTGGAGGTCCGCCCTGGGGAGTGCGTCGTCCTCTCCGGCGAATCCGGCGTCGGCAAATCGACCCTGATGCGCTCGATCTTCGGCAACTACCTGCCGACCAGCGGCGGTGTGCGGGTGATGCACGACGGCGCCTATGTCGACATCACCTCGGCCGCGCCGCACGAGGTGCTGGAGGTCCGCCGCCGCACCCTCGGCTACGTCAGCCAGTTCCTGCGGGTCATCCCCCGCATCCCCACCCTGCAGCTGGTGATGGAGCCGCTGCTGGAGAACGGGGTCGAGGAGGCCGCCGCGCGCGAGCGGGCCGTCGAGCTGCTCAAGGCCCTGCGCCTGCCCGAGCCCCACTGGGAGCTGCCGCCCGCCACCTTCTCCGGCGGCGAGCAGCAGCGGGTGAATATCGCCCGCAGCTTCATCCGCAAGTACCCAGTGCTGCTGCTGGACGAGCCGACCGCCTCGCTGGACGCGGAGAACCGAGCCATCGTCGTGCGGCTGATCAAGGCGGCGCTGGCCGAGGGCGCGGCGATGATCGGCATCTTCCACGACGAGGACGTGCGCGACGCCGTCGCCACCCGGCTGTTCCCGGTGTCGCAGTTCAAGGCGGCGGCCTGACCATGGTGCGCATCTTCTCGCACGCCGTCGTCACGCCCCAGGGGCAGCGCGCGGCCGAGGTCGTCGTCCAGGAGGGCGTCATCGCAGCGGTGGAGGACGCCTCCGCACCATCCGCCGGGGCGCTCGACTGGAGCGGCGAGGTGCTGATCGCCGGCCTCGTCGACATCCACACCGACAACTACGAGAAGCACTACCAGCCCCGCCCCGGCGCCCTCTGGGACGCCTACGGCGCGGCCCTGGCCCATGACGCCCAGTGCGCCTCGGCCGGCATCACCACGGTGTTCGATTCCCTCAGTCTGCACGGCTCCAAGGACGGGCTGAACCGCAAGGACGCCCTGCCGCCGATGATCGCCGGGATGGACGCGGCCCACGCCGACGGCGCGCTTCGGGCCGACCACCTGCTCCACCTGCGCTGCGAGGTGACCAACCCCGAGCTGCTCGACCTGCTCGAGCCGCACGTGGACCACCCGCGGCTGAAGCTCTTGTCGGTGATGGACCACACGCCCGGGCAGCGGCAGACCGCCGACACCGAGCGGCTGCACCAGCGCATGGTCGCCGCCGGGCGCTCGGAGGAAGAGATCGGCGAGATGCTGGCCCGTCGCCACGCCGGCCGCAATCCGTCCGTCGCTCCGGACAACCGCCGCAAGGTTGTCGCCTTCGCCCGCGAGTACGGCCTGACGCTCGCCGCCCACGATGACGCCAGCGTCGAGCACGTGGAGGAGGCCCGCGACGACGGCTGCGCCATCGCCGAGTTCCCGGTGACCCTGGAGGCCGCCCGCTGCGCGCGCAGCTTCGGCATGGCGATCTGCATGGGCGGGCCGAACTTCGTGCGCGGCGCGTCGCATTCGGGCAATCTGTCGGCCCGGGAGGCGGCGCAGGCCGGTCTCCTCGACATTCTCGCCTCGGACTATGTGCCGCTCTCGATGCTCCGCTCCGCCTTCATGCTGATCGACCTGTTCGGCTGGGCGCCGGAGAAGGCGGTGGCGACGGTGACCTGCGGCCCCGCCCGCGCCTGCGGCCTTGCCGACCGCGGCGAGATCGCCCCAGGCCAGCGCGACGACCTGGTCCGCGTCTCGCGCCGTGGCGATGGCTGGCCGGTGCCGGTGGAGGTCTGGCGCGGAGGCCGGCGCATTGCATGAGCCCCAGGTACGCGGTCTACTACGCCCCGCCGGCCGGGAGCGCCCTCTGGCGCAAGGCCTCCGCCTGGCTCGGCCGCGACGCCGACACCGGCGAGGCGCTGGCTCGGCCGGCCCTCCCCGGCCTGGAGGGCCTCGACCTCGACGCGCTGACCGCCGATCCGCGCGGCTACGGCTTCCACGCGACGCTGAAGGCGCCGTTCGAGCTTGCGGCGGACAGGACCGAGGCCGAACTGCTCGCCTTCGCCGGCCAGTTCGCGGCGGACCGCCCCGCCTTCGAGGCGGAGATCGCCCCGGCCGCCCTCGGCGCCTTCCTGGCCTTCCGCCCGCTCGGCGCCAGCCCCGCCATCGCCGCCCTCGCCGCCGACTGCGTGCGCGCCTTCGATCCCTTCCGCGCCCCTCTATCCGAGTTCGACCTCGCCCGCCGCCGGAAGGCGCCGCTCACGCCCGAGCAGGACGCCCAGCTCGTCCAGTGGGGCTACCCTTACGTGTTCGGCGACTTCCGATTCCACATGACCCTGACCGGCTCGATCCGCGACGAGGCGGTGCGCGCCCGCGTCCTGGCGGCGCTCCAGGCGCACTTCGCCGAAGAGACCGGCCCCCACCGCTTCGCCGGGATCGCCATCTTCAAGCAGCCCGACCGCACCGCCCCCTTCACGATCCTCGAGCGGTTCGCGTTCGAGGCGAAGGTCGCCGCCTGACCCTTTCCTTTCCCATCCATGGGAAAGGGGGACCGTCCGCCGAGCGCCAGCGAAGAGCGGGTGGTGGAAAGGGCAAGCTCC
>NZ_DATAGM010000236.1:0-4508 GCF_036263695.1 Phenylobacterium sp. | reverse complement strand
CAGGAACATCATGCGGTTGAGGGCGCGGCTGAAACCGCCGCGGCGCCAGAGGTCGATGGACTCAGCCTTCAGCCGCTCCGCCAAAGCGGCGGTGGTCAACTCCGGCGCCGAGGCCACCAGACCGGCGGTTCGCACCGCTTCAGGGAGGGAGTATCCAGTCGTCGGGTGGAAGAAGGCGCCGCGCAGGCCCACGCAGGCGGTCCCGCCCAGTTCGCGCCAATAGGCCTCGATGTCACCGCCGAGCGCTACCGGAAGCACGCCGCCCTCGCGACGGATGACCTCCGCCACTTGCCAACCCGAGGCCCGAGCATACCGGTCGATCTCGCGCTCCAAGGCGGGCGCGTCGAGCCGGGCCGTGTCGCTGTAGCGGGTGTCCTCGATAAGCAGCCGGTCGGGCCCCAGGGGCAGCAGGTAGAGGAAACGAAACCCGTCCGCCTGACGCACGCCGCCGTCCATGACCACCGGCTCGGCCAGCCCGTGCGGCTGTCGCAGCCGTACCTCGAGGCCGACGAACTTCTGGTAGGCGTACTTCAGCGCTGACGAGGCGCGCGGGCCGCGGGCGTCGATGACCAGGGGCGCGTTGACGCTCAGCCCGTCCTCGCACAGCACCGCCGAGCGGCCGAAGTCGACCACCGCGGCTCCGCGATGCACTCGATCACCGAGTGTCGCCTTCACGGCGCGCCCGAGACTGCGGCTCGATATACAGGCGTAGCGCGTGGTCAGCCGTCGCCGGTGATCCGGAAACACCACCTCGTAGCCGTCCCAGACACGCTCGAAGAGGGGGGTGAGCCAGCGCCACTGCTCCGGTGTGACGTCGGTCTCGAAGAGGCACCACGTGTGGCTATCGTCCGGCCCGGAAAGGCGCTCGAGGATATGGACGGAAAGGTCAGGCCTGAGGTCTGCGAGCTTCAGCGCGATGAGGCTGCTGGCCAGCCCGCCGCCGATCAGCGCGACGTCGGCCTGGACGCTCGCGTCGTGCAGCCGCAAGGGTGCGTTTCCATCCATTCTCTATAGCGTTATAGACAAAGAATTCGCGGGTCCAGTCGTCACATTGCCGAACCGCGGTGCGGCGCTTAGAGCGAGGCGAGGGCGAGGGGACAGCCGTGCCGAGACCAAAGGGCGCACGAGACGCGGACTATGAAATCAAGCGCCGGGCGCTGCTCCGAAAGATGACCGAGCGGATGATGCGCCGCGAGGTGGCGCGTCCGAGCCTTCGCCAGCTGGCCGAGGCGGCTGAAGTCAGCGTTCCGACTCTGCGCCACTACTTCGGCGACCGGGCCGAAGTGGTGGAGGCTATGCTGGACGAGTATCGCCGCCAGGGCGAAGAGCGGCTGAAGTGGGTGGCGGCGCCGCAGGGCGAGTTCGGCACGTCGGTCCGCCAGTTCTGTTATTCGATGATCGCCGGCATGACCGCCCCGTTGCCCGTGCGCCTGGGCGACGTCTTCGCCGTGAGCATCGCCGAAGGGTTGCTCGACAACGAGATCGGTCCGGCGGCCCTGCGCCACGTCGTAGACCCGGCCGTCGACGCCTGCCGGGCGCGCCTTCAGGCGCACATCGACCGCGGCGACATGATCCCCGCCGACACTCGCGCCGCCGCCCTGATGCTGCTGTCGCCGCTTCTGATCGCCGTGCTGCACCAGGACCAGATGCAGGGCGCAACCTGCAACCCGATGGATGTCTACGGCCTCGCGGACCGGGTGAGCGAGGCGTTCGTCCGCGCGTATCGCGCAGACGCGCAGTAGCAGGTCCAGGAGCGCTCAGCAGACCTGACCCGAACCCTCCCGCTCCCGCGGAAGGGCTCGCGTGGGACGCATGCTCCATCGCCTCCTGCGGAGCCCTCGCCTCACAACTTGTCAGGGTCGGCCGCCTCGGGCCCGGCCTCCCGCCGGGGTGGGCGGTTCTCTCTTTCGGCGCTAGTGCACGGACACCGGCGCGAGCTCGTGCGCAAGGGCGGCCGCCATGGCCGATTCCTTGTCGGTCAACACGGCGAGGCGCTCGCCGTCCGCGCGGTGCACGGCGTACAGGGTCTGTTCGGGATCCAGTTCGAAGCCGCGGATCTGGGCGGCGGGAACGCTGGCGATGATCTCGGCCGCCTTGATAGGGCGGACGTAGACCAGGTCGGGCGCACCTAGCGAGGCGAAGGCCTCAGTTGTCAGAACGGGTGTCATAGGACCACCTCCGAAATCTCAACGCTTGCGACAGCCGCCGGGTTCAGCCGGCTGTCCTGATGGGGATCTGCTTCACCAGCCGTTCCGGCTGCGGACGGAAGAGATCGATGTGGAGCAGGCCGTGCTCCAGGAGCGCGCCTTCCACCTCCATGCCGTCCGCCAGGACGAAGGTGCGGATGAAGCCCCGGGCCGCGATGCCGCGGTGCAGATAGGCCTCTTCCGGCCGCCCGCCGCCGTCCCGCTTGCCGGTGACGGTGAGCTGGCGGTCCTCGACGCTCACCTGCAGCTGGTCGGGCGAGAAGCCCGCCACCGCCAGGGTGATGCGAAGACCCGCTTCGCCGCGCGCCTCCACATTGTAGGGGGGATAGCTCTCGGCGGCCGCCTTGGCGGCTCGCTCGATGAGGGCGCGGGTGTGCTCGAAGCCGAGCAGGAAGGGACTGTCGAAGACGATCGACCGGTTCATGCCTAATCCAGAGTCCTCGCTTGAAGCGACTCCCCGGCAGGCCACCCGATGGTCGGCGAAGCCCGCCGGTTGAACATCTAAGTGGTGTTCAAAGGCCCCGGTTTCAATGGGGCGTCAGGGGATGCGGCGCAGGCTCAGATCGGCGGAGGACGGGATCGGCCGCATCTCACTGTCGAGCTTGAGGAGCTCGTCAGGGCCGACGCGCTGGACGTAGTTTCGGCTGTCGGCGCCCAGCTCGAAGACGGTGGCGTCCGGGTCCACCGCGTTGCCGCGCAGGATGTAGTAGACCCCCTCCTCGACGAACGGCGCCTGGCTGCGCTCCAGGTAGGTCTGCTCCAGCCGGTAGCGGTGGCCGGGGGGGCCTTCCAGGGTCAGCCGGGTGCGGATCCCCGGGCAGTCGGCGCAGGGCAGCACGCCTTCGTAGGTTCCCACCTGCGGCGCGCCGGAGTTCGGCGCGGGCGGCGAAGCGCAGGCGGTCAGCGCGAGGGCGACGGCGGCGGGGAGCAGCGACTTCATCGGCGAATCTCCAGCGGCGCGGCGACACTATCATTCGGCGCCCGCCGCAACGGAAGCCCGCCGCGCGCGGTTGACCGGGCGATGGGAGCATGCGGATGGGATCGGCCTCCGGTCGTTGGGCTGCGCTGCTGGGCGTCTCGCTCGGCGGCTTTTTCGACGGGATCCTGCTCCACCAGATCCTGCAGTGGCACCACCTGCTGAGCCTCGTGCCGGGCATGGCCGACATTCGCCTGCAGGTGCTGTGGGACGGCTATTTCCACGCGCTGATGTACGTGCTGGCGGCGCTGGCGCTCTGGGGCCTGTGGCGTGCGCAGCGGCGGGGCGCGGCGGCCGGCGGCGCGAGCCTCGCGGGCGCGCTGCTGGCGGGCTTCGGCCTCTGGCACGTGGTCGACGCGCTGGTCTCCCACTGGGCGCTCGGCATCCATCGGATCCGCGTGGACGTGGACGACCCGCTGGTCTGGGACCTCAGCTGGCTCGTCGTGTTCGGGCTCGTCCCCATGGCGCTGGGCTGGGCGCTGATCCGCCGGGGCCCGCCCCGGGCCGGGCTGAGCGGCTCGGCGTTCAGCCTGCTGCTGGCGCTCGCCGTCGGGCTGGGCGCCTGGGCCATGCGCCCGCCGCCAGACGAGCCCTTCACCGCGGTCGTCTTCCGCGGCGACCTCGCGCCGGACCAGGTGATGCGGGCGCTGGAGGTCGCCGACGCCCGGTTGGTGTCCGCCGACGCGGGGCTGGGCGTCGTGATGGTGGCGGTCGCCCCCGAGGACCGCTGGCGGCTCTATCTGGGCGGGGCGCTGCTGGTGGGCGGGACGGGCCTGCCGGCGGGATGCTTGGGCTGGAGCCGCCCCGCCTCAGGCGCCCACGCAACCGTGGCCCGGGTCGGCCGGTTCTAGCTTGGCTGCGACAGGAGGCCGGCATGAAGCGCGCGCTCGTTCTCGCCATGGTTCTGATGACCGCGCCGGCCGCGGCCGGGTCGGCGCAGGCTCAGGCCCTCGGCGGCGGCCCGATGGCCTCGGCGCCCGCGCCCCGCGGCGATCGTCATGGCGGCGTCGCGCGTCATCACCGGCGCCTGGACCCTATCGCCCGCTGGGAGCGGCGCCTCGAGCAGGCCCGCGCCCGGGGGAACGCCACCGGCCGCGATCCCTGGAGCAGCTACAGCAGCGCCCCGCCCTCGCGCTTCCCCCGCAGCCAGCTGGCGCAGAGCCGCTTGGCGGAAAGCCAGCTGTGGTCGGGCGGCTGCTGGCGGCGCGACTGCGACGAGGGCGTTTTCGCTGGCCCGGCCTATGCGATGTCGAGCGCCGGGCCGCCCGCCGCCGCCGCAGCGCCGCCGGTGACCAGCGCGCCGGCCCCGAGCGCCTTCGCCCCGC
>NZ_DATAGM010000235.1:0-2495 GCF_036263695.1 Phenylobacterium sp. | reverse complement strand
CGCTGAACGGCAACACCGGCGACTGGTCGGTGGGCTGCTCGGGCTTCTGGTTCGAGAACGGCGAGCTGGCCTACCCGGTCACCGAGATCACCGTCGCCGGGAACCTGGTCGACATCTACGCCCGCCTCGTCCCCGGCTCGGACCTGGAGATCCGCGGCGCCTCCAACGCCCCCTCGATCCTCGTTGACGCTTTGGCCATCGCCGGTCGCTGAGGATGATCCCTGCGGCGCTCCATGCGTTGACGTGCGGCGCGGCGCGGCTCTATCGCCATTCACACCGCATCTGATTTCGGGACCCTTCATGGCTGAGAAGCAGCTGCTCCACCTGGTCATCGGCGGCGAGCTCGACGACCTCAACAGCACCACCTTCAAGGACCTGTCGAAGGTCGACCTGGTGGGGGCCTTCCCGAGCTACCAGGAGGCCAAGGCCGCCTGGCGCGCGAAGGCGCAGGAGACCGTCGACAACGCGCTGATGCGCTACTTCATCATCCACGCCCACCGGCTGCTCGACCCGGACGCCGAGGACGACGCCGACCACGAGCACTAGAGCGCGTCAGGCGGAAGTGTGAGCGGTCGGCGCGCCGCCCAGGCCTCCCGCGACTGGCCGAATATTCGTGTGGGCGTCCCGTCGGGGCGCATCGCTTCGCGTATGAGCGGCGAGCCCAGCCGCTGGGCCACCCCGACTGAAACCTCGTTGCCGTGGTCGATGCAGTGGACGACCTCAGCCCACCCGTGGGCGGCGAACACCCAGTCGATGGCCGCCGACGCCGCCTCGGTGGCGTAGCCGCGTCCCCAGGCGCTGGGCAGCAGCGCCCAGCCGACCTCCGTTCCCAGGTGCTCGGGCGGCGCCCAGGGGCCAACCCGGCCGACCCACGCGCCGCTCTCCCGCTCGATCACCGAGAACAGGCCGTAGCCGCGCAAGCCCCACATGCCGGCGACCGTGGCCATGCCCTCCCACGCCGCCGCCCGCCCTTTGGGCCCGCCGAAGAAGGCCATGGCCTGCGGATCGGCGTCGAACGCGGCCCAGCCGTCGAGGTCCGCCTCGATAGGCGGGCGAAGGAGGAGGCGGTCGGTGCGCAGCTCAATGTCCGGCATCTTACCAGCCTAGCCTGTTCGGCTCGGCGGCCCTACGCCTTCGCGTCCGCGCCGTCGCAGGCCCCAGGCGGCTTCGGACCGCTGCCCGGCTGGAGCAGGTGCAGCGTCGGCCCGGCGACGTCGATCACCGCCTGCTGGGCCTTCATCACGTCCTGACCGACGATGCCGGAGACCGGCTCGTCCGATAGCCGGCTGAGCGCGCCGGTGACCTGCGACAGGTCAGTGGTGACGATGGTCTTCTGCCGCGCAGCCACGGGGCCGATCCGCAGCTCCTGAAGGTTCCACTGCCGCGCCCCGGTCGATCCGCCCAGCCCGACCGCTGCGCCGCGCAGGCCAAGCCGCGGCGTCAGGCCGAACTTCTCGGCGAGCGCGGCGTCGAGCACCGTGACATTCGCCCCGGTATCGACGACGAAGGTCGCCGCCTGTCCGTTCAGCGTCACGGACACCAAGTGATGGCCGCTCCTCAGCTCGCGCAACGGGATCGACGTGAAGCCGAGCTGGCAGAGCGCCTGCCCCACCGTCTCCGACAGTCCCGGCCGCAGCGGCGGCGGGGCCGCGCCCGGCAACGCGACCTGGTCGCAGGCGGCGACCAGCAACAGGAGTGCGGCGAAGGAGCAGGCCCGCATGCCTTCGCAATGGTCGGCCTGACCGGGGGTTCCGAGCTCAGCGCATGTGCCGGCGGAACCAGTCGATCACCAGTCGGTCGCGTTCGCGCCAGTTGAGATCCAAGCTGTGGGTGTCGTTCTCGAAGACATGCAGCTCGTACGGCCGCCCCTTCGACTGCAGCCGGCTGGCCATCTGCAGGCTGTTGTCGGGGTGGGCGCGCCAGTCGGCGGTGCCGTGCAAGAGAAGCACGGGCGGCATATCGACCTTGTCCGCGAACTCGATGGGCGAGCGCCGGCGCATCGCGGCTTCCGGGCTGGGGCTCCAGTCCGGCATCAGTTGGCTCCACACGCGCTGCGGCAGCTCTGGGCGCCGCTCCGCCTCGCTCAGGACGTCCGCGAGGGCGCTCTCGGCGACGAAGGCGTTCACGTCCGCGCCGTCGCGGACCGCGAGGTAGGCCATCATCCCACCCCGTGAGCGCCCCCACATGAAGACGTTGCTGGGATCTACGCCAGGCAGGCTGCGCGCCAGATGGATGGCGTTGAGCACATCATGGACGTCGGCGCCGCCGAACTCCTCCTGGCCCTCGCCCCCGTCCACCCCGCGATACTGGACCCCGATCACGACGAACCCGGCCGTGGTCAGAGCCGCCATGCGCCGCTGGCTGTCGGGTCCGAACTTGCCGAAGTCGCGATTCCCGCCCCGCAGGGAGATCACCGCCGGAAGCCGCTTGCCCGGCTCGATGTTCGACGGCCGCCAGATGAAGGCCGCCACCTTCAGCCCATCGGAGCCGTAGTA
>NZ_DATAGM010000234.1:0-7086 GCF_036263695.1 Phenylobacterium sp. | reverse complement strand
GCCGAACATCTCGCCTCGGTGGGCCTGCTGGCCCCTGGCGCAAATCGCGACGCCGTCGCCTGCACCTGGGCCGACACCGAGGCGGGCGCAGCGGCCGAGCTCAAGAGCCTGACCACCCTCGGACCGGACAACGACCCGCAGGTGAAGTTCGTGACCCTCGACTGGCGGGGCCGGGACGTCGGTGATCGGACGCCCTGGGAGGTGGATCCGAGCATCCAGGCGCTCAACCGCGAGATCAGCGACCGCAACGCGGCCGCGCAGGCGCGGGAAGAGGCCGCCAAGGCCAAGTATCAGGCCGACCTGGCCGCCTTCGAGGCCCAGCAGAAGGCCTACCGCGACGCCGTCGCGGCTACTGAAGCGGAAGCGGCGCGGCGGAAGGCTCAGTACGAGGCCGACCGCGCCGCCTGGCAGGCCCAGGTCGCGGCCTGCACCGCCGGCGACCGTAGCGCCTGCGCCAAGCAATAAGGTCCCTCCCCAGAGGGGAGGGAAGGAGAGTCAGCTCGCGACCGCTTCCGGCCGGGTGATCGGCTTGTCGGCGGGCTTTTCGACCGCGCGGGGGCCGGTGACGGCGGCGGGGGCGGCCTGGCGCTGGAACTTCAGCGAGCGGCCTTGGAAGAAGGCGCCTGCCTCGATGGCCAGTTGCTCGTGGGTGACGTCGCCGTCCACGTGGGCGCTGGAGGCCAGGCGGATCTGCTTGGCGGTCACCGCGCCGACGATCTTACCGCGCACCTCGACGGTCTCGGCGGTGATAGTGCCTTCGATGTGGCCGCTGTCGCCGATGGTCAGGCGCGTGACGCGGACCTCGCCGCGGATGGTGCCGTCCACATGCAGCTCGCCCTCGGCGGTGATGGCGCCTTCCAGCGTCATGTTCTCGGCGATCAGCGATGCGGCGACGGGCGACTTGCGTAGGTTGTTCGAGAGGTTGTCGGTGAGAGCCACGGGAACGCTTTCCGGTTTGGGGGCGGGATCGGCCGCGGGGGCCTGGGCGGAGGTGACGGTGGAGACAGCCGGCGGCGCCATTGTGGCGGTCGGCTGCGGCGGGGCGGCGGGTGGTTTAGCTGGCTTGCCGAACATGATCCCCTGCTTTCAGGTAGCGGTCTGGGTTCTGGGCGCGTCCGTTGACCCACACTTCGTAGTGCAGGTGGACGCCGGTGGAGCGGCCGGTGGAGCCCATGGCTCCGAGCCGCTGGCCGAGCACGACTCGCTGGCCCGGCTTCACCGAGATGGCGGCGAGGTGGGCGTAGCGGGTCTTGAAGCCGCGGCCGTGGTCGACCTCGACGGTGTTCCCGTACCCGGACCGCTGGCCGGTGAACGACACCACCCCGGGCGCGGTGGCGGCGATCGGGGTCGCCAGCGCCCCGCCGAAATCCAGGCCCGAGTGAAAGGCCGGCCGACGGGTGAACGGGTCCATGCGGAAGCCGAAGCCGCTGGAGCGGCTGGTGGCTGTGGGGCGGGCCAGCGGCAGGGTCTGCGCGGCGTCGGTCAGGGCGGTGGCCTCGGTGAGGCTCTCCGCCGCGCGCTGGATGCGTCCGGCGAAGGCCTCGTCGACGTCGAGCAGGGCGGCGAGGGCCCGGGAATCCTTGGCCTCGATCAGCGGCCCACCCAGCGAGCCCGGCGGCGGGGCGTAGCTGTCGGGGCTGAGGCCGGCCATGCGGAAGGCCAGCTTCAGCCGCTCGGCGCGGGTCTTGGCGTAACCTTCGGCGGCGGCGACCAGCTGGTCCTGCGAGAGGCGGACGAGCTCGACCCGGTCGACGGGATCGGTCTGGCGGGCTGCGGCCACCTTGTTCAGCGCCGGCGCGAGCGCCTGGGCCGCCCCGGGCGCGCCTTTGACGTCGGTGAGCAGCAGGGCGAGCGCGGCGTGGCGGTTCTCCACCGAGGCGGCGAGCTCGGCGACCGAACCGCTCTCGGTGTTCACCTGGGCGTAGAGGGCGTCGAGCCGGGCCTGGCGGTCGGCGATCAGCCGCTCGTAGCGGGCCTG
Source organism: Phenylobacterium sp. (assembly GCF_036263695.1). Classification (GTDB taxonomy): domain Bacteria; phylum Pseudomonadota; class Alphaproteobacteria; order Caulobacterales; family Caulobacteraceae; genus Phenylobacterium. The sequence continues at coordinate 5,108 of NZ_DATAGM010000234.1, read as the reverse complement.
GGTGCGGGCGATCTCGGCCTCGGCCTCCGAGGGGCTGACCCAGCTGACCAGCAGGGCGGCGGTGGCGATTCCCATCCACAGCGCCGCGCCGGCCACAACGCCGGCCAGCGCCAACTGCCGTTGGGTGGTGAGTACGAAGGCCTGCATCTGCCCGCCGGTGCGCACATAGAGGTGGCGTTCCGGGAACATCGCCTCGAGGGAGCGGTAGAAGCGCGCCAGGCGGGAGAGACTCATCGCGTCGGAGGACCTTCGCTGTGGAGGCCCGCAAGGTATGCATGTGTTAAGCGACTCCCGGCAAGCGCCAGGGCGCCGCGGGGCCGCGTGCCAAGCTTGGCCACAGTGTCGCCGCAGCCGTTAATCCGCCGGCGGGCAGGGCGTTTCCCTTCGGCGAGGCAACCTCGCGTTCGCCGATCGGCGACCGGCGCGGAGCGTGGGTCCCCGCGGATGCGGCGTCAGGCCGCGATTTTGCGGCGGCTTTGCGGCAGGCGCCTCACGCGGCGGTGGTGAGCCCCTGAACGGCCTTCAGCACCTCTTGGGCGTGGCCCGGGACCTTCACCTTGCGCCATATCCGGCGGATCACGCCCTTCCCGTCGATGAGGAAGGTGGAGCGGTCGGTGCCCATGTACTTGCGGCCGTACATGCTCTTCTCGACCCAGGAGCCGTAGCGCTCGACGACCGCGCCCTCCGGGTCGGAGCCGAGGGGGATCGAAAGGCCGTACTTTTCGACGAACTTGCCGTGGCTCTTCACGCTGTCCTTGGAGACGCCCAGCACCGCCGCGCCGGCCTTCCGAAACTCGTCCGCCAGAGCGGAGAAGTCCTGCGCCTCCTTGGTGCAGCCGGTCGTGTCGTCCTTCGGATAGAAGTAGAGGACCAGGGGCCTGCCGGCGAAGTCGGCCAGCCGGATCGGGCCCGCATCGCCCTGCAGTTCGAAGTCCGGCGCCTTGGCGCCTTCGGTCAACTCGGTCATGGGTGCCTCCGCCCGTGACCTAGCGCGGCGGCGCGATGCGGTTCAAGTGGACCTCGCGCCGATAAAGGCCGGCGGCGTCCATCCTGGCGTGCATGGCGCGCGCATGCTCCAGGTTCGGGTGGACGCGGGAGAGCATCTCGGGGCTGGTGCGCCCGGCGCGGAAGTCGGCCATCACCTGCCGCTGGGCGTCGGAGATCCGGATCAGGCTGGCGCCCATCACCGCCTGCTGGGCGAGCATGAGCCCGGCGGCGGCCACCGCGGCGGCTTCCGTCAGCCGGGGCCGGGCGCGCCAAACGCGGGCGGCGTAGGGCGCGGCGAAGATAACGAAACCGGCGTGCAGCGGCACGAGCTGGGCTTGATAGCGGACGGGGACGTTGGACGGCTCATCGAGGCCCGTCCGGCCGAGCGCCGCCATCAGCGCGGCGCCGAGGGAGTAGAGGATGAGCCGGCTCGCCAGCCGCTCGCCGCGCGGCGCGTCCGGGCCGCCCCGGAACAGCACGATGGCCGCGCCGGCCAGGGCGACGCCGAGGCCGAGCACCCACCCGTAGCTCGGCGCGATTCGGGTCCAGGGCAGGGCGAGGAAGCTGAGCGCCAGCTGGACGGCGGCGATGAAGTCCGCAGGCGACCACTCCAGCGGGCTCTTGGCGCCGGTTCCGCTCTGGCCCGAGGCGTAGAGGCCAATGTAGGCGGCGGCCGCGGCGACGAGCAGGGCCAGCCAGCGGCGGTCCTGGCCGCTGCGCAGCGCGCCGTAGATCAGCACCGGCCAGACCGCCAGGCCAACGCCGTTGCCCAGCGGGGCGGCGGCGGCGGCGAGCAGGGCGGCGAAGTGGCGGGGCTTCAGGCCCGTCTTCACCTGTTCCGGCTCGGCGAGCGCGATCGCGACGACGACGAAGAACAGGGTGTGCACGTACTGGGCGTTGATGTGGATGGTGGCGTCCGGGATCACCGCGCCCAGCAGCGCGAACATCGCGGCCAGGGAGCCGGCGGCCAGGCCCATCGGCGGCGGCGCGGTCTGCGCTGCCTCGCGCCCCAGCACGGCGGCCGCCCCGACCAGCGCCAGGAGCGTCACCGCCAGGAGCAGCAGGCCGCTGGCCCCGAAGAACCGGATGTCCAGGTCCATCAGCCCGAAGGTGGTCACCAGCCGGTGGAAGTTGTGCGGGATCAGCAGGTACTGATCGAGCGGCAGCCCGTCCCGGTAGTTGAGGTAGCGAAACACCCAGTCGAACATGTCCGAGTAGGGCTGCAGCACCGTCGTGCGCCAGGCGATGTAGCCGGACAACAACAGATAGGCGGCGAGCACGCCCGCCAGCCCCGCCCGCGTGAGGCGGCTGGTCTTCACCCCGGTCTCGGCCGGCGCCTGCGACATCTCCACTCGCTGCTCCCGAATTGCTGCTTGTGCGAACCGCCCGATGATGGGAGGGCGGCGTCGGCGGGTCGGCCGCGAGGCAGGGGTGTCGCATGGATTCTTCGGAAGGGGGAGCAGCCGCCAAGGCCGCGTCCGGAGCGCAGCAGCGCTCGCGCCGGGGCGCGACGCTGTCGGTGATCGTCCCGATGCACAACGAGGAGGCCGTGCTCGGGCCGCTGTTCGAGCGGCTGGACGAGGTCCTGCCGAAGGACGTGGCCGTCGAGATCGTCTGCGTCGACGACGGCAGCCGGGACGGCACCGCCGCGGCCCTGGCGGCCCGCGCGGCGGTCGACCCGCGCCTGCGCGTCCTGCTGCTGGCCCGCAACTTCGGCCAGGAGGCGGCGCTGACCGCCGGGCTGGAGGCGGCCGACGGCGACATGCTGGTGCTGCTCGACGCCGACCTGCAGGACCCGCCTGAGCTGATCGGGGAGTTCATCGCGCTTTGGGAGCAGGGCTACGACGTCGTCTACGGCATCCGCGCCGACCGCAGCCGGGACGGTTTCTTCAAGCGCTCGACCGCGGGGATGTTCTACCGGCTGTTCAACGCCCTCTCCGACGTGCCCATCCCCCCCGACACCGGCTCGTTCCGGCTGGTGGACCGCAAGGTCGTCGAGGCCCTGAAGGACCTTCCGGAGCGGACCCGGTTCCTGCGGGGCCTGTTCACCTGGGTCGGGTTCCGCCAGGTGGGCGTGCCCTACGTGCGGCCCGAGCGGGTGGCCGGCGCCACCTCCTACGGTCTTGCGCGGATGTGGCGGCTGGCGGTGGACGGGCTGACCTCCTTCACCACCGCGCCCCTGCGGATCTGGACGGCGGTGGGGCTGGCGCTGGCGGGCCTGGCCCTGCTCTACGCCGGCTACACGGTCCTGAAGGTGCTGATCTATGGCCGGGAGGCGCCCGGCTGGGCCTCACTGATGGTCGTCATGCTGTTCGGTTTCGCGGTGCAGATGATCGCCTTCGGGGTGCTCGGGGAGTACGTCGGGCGGCTGTACCAGGAGGTGAAGGGGCGGCCGATCTACCTGGTGCGCGAGAAGATCGGCTTCGACCGGTGAGCCGGCCGCTGGCGCCTCTGCTGCAACTGGTCCGCCAGGGCGCGGTGTTCGGCGCGGTGGGCCTGGCCGCCACCCTGACACACGTGCTGATCGCGCTGGCGCTGGAGGGCCTGGCAGGCGTCGAGGCGCTGCTCGCCAACCTGATCGGCTACACCTGCGGGATCGGCGTCTCCTACCTGGGCCACGCGCGGCTGACCTTCGGCGCGCCCTCGCGGAACGCAGCCCAGTTCGCCCGCTTCCTGGCCGTGACCTTCTTCGGCCTTGGCCTCAACCAGCTGATCGTCTGGGTCTGCGTGCACCGGATCGGCTGGCCGTTCTGGGCGGCGCTGGTTGCGGTGGTGCTGCTGGTGCCGGGCCCCACCTTCGTGCTCGCCAAGCTCTGGGCGTTCCGGCGGCCGTCGGCTTGATGGCGCGCTAACTCCCCCGCGAAGCGGCGGGAGGGGGACCACGGCCGAAGCCGGCGGAGGCCGGCTGAAGAGCGCGTGGTGGAGGGGGCAGGCCACACACGCAGGCGAAAGTCATCCTCCACCGCACCCCAGCAGCACGAGCGGCGGAGCAGGCGGCCCGCCCCCTCCACCGCCCGCTCCCGCCGCTTCGCGGGCGAGGTAGAGACCGCGTTCCCTAGACCGGCTTCACCAGCACGATCTTCTTCTTGCCGGCGGCGAGCTTGACGACGCCGTCCACCAGGTCGGCGGTGGTGACGTTGCGGCTCGCGTCAGCCTCGGCCTTGTCGTTGACCCGCAGGCCGCCGCCCTGAGCCAGGCGCCGGGCCTCCGAGCGGGAGGCGGCGAGGCCGGCGTCGGCGGCCAGGGTGGCCAGCGGCACGCCTTCCTCCAGCGCGGCGCGCGGGACCTCGATCGTCGGCAGGTCTGCCGAAAGGGCGCCCTGTTCGAACGCCTTCTCAGCCGCCTCGCGGGCGGTGTGGGCCGCATCCGCCCCGTGCAGCAGGGTCGTGGCCTCGTCCGCGAGCCGCTTCTTGGCCTCGTTGATGTCCGCGCCCTGGAGCTGTTCCAGCTGCGCGATCTCGCCCGGCTCCAGGTCGGTGAACAACCGCAGGAACCGGCCCACGTCCGCATCCTCGGTGTTCCGCCAGAATTGCCAGTAGTCGTAGGGGCTGCGCATGTCGGCGTTCAGCCAAACGGCTCCGCCCACCGTCTTCCCCATCTTTTGGCCGGAGGCGGTGGAGAGCAGGGGAGTGGTTAGCCCGAAGGCCGGCTTCTGATCGACGCGGCGGATCAGCTCCACCCCGTTGACGATGTTCCCCCACTGATCCGAGCCGCCCATCTGCAACAGGCAGCCGAACCGGCGCTCCAGCTCCAGGAAGTCCACCGACTGCATCAGCATGTAGTTGAACTCGAGGAACGTCATCGGCTGCTCGCGCTCGAGCCGCAGCTTGACGCTCTCGAAGCTCAGCATCCGGTTGATCGTGAAGTGGACGCCGTATTCGCGCAGGAACTCCACGTAGCCGAGCTTCTCCAGCCAGTCGGCGTTGTTGACCATCACCGCGTCGGTGGGCCCGTCGCCGAAGGTCAGGAACTTGCCGAAGGTGGACTTGATGCCGGCGATGTTGGCGGCGATCTGCTCGTCGGACAGCAGCGGGCGCGACTGGTCCTTGTCGGTAGGGTCGCCGACCTTAGTGGTGCCGCCGCCCATCACCACGATCGGCTTGTGGCCCGACTGCTGCAGC
>NZ_DATAGM010000233.1:0-3002 GCF_036263695.1 Phenylobacterium sp. | reverse complement strand
CTCCTGGTCGACATGCTGCGCGAGGCCCAGGCGCACGAGAAGCTGCGCGTATCCCGCCGTCTGGCCACCCTCACCGATCCACCCACCACCATCGTGCGGCTGCTGCTGAAGGCCGAGTTCGAGGTCGCCGAGCCGCTGCTGCGCGAATGCCCCAACCTCAGCGAGAGCGACCTTGTCGAGTGCGCCCGCGGCGCCGCCATGGACCATCGCCGGCTGATCGCCGCGCGCCGGGGCCTGGGCGAGCTGGTCGCCGACGCCCTGATCGAGCAGGGCGAGCCGCCGGTGCTCGAGAGCCTGCTGAAGAACGACACCGCCAGGCTGTCCTATGCGGGTCTCGAGGCGATCGTCGCCTTGACCCGCGAGGACCCGCGCCTGGTGCCATTCCTGCTGAAGCGCCCGGAGCTGCGCCCCGCCCACGCCTATGTGCTGTTCTGGTGGGCGGACGCCGAGGCGAGGAAAACCATCCTGCAGAGGTTCGCGGTCTCCCGCGAGGTGCTGCAGGACGCGGTCGGCGACATCTTCGCCATGGCGGCCGAGGAGGGCTGGCAGGACCCGCTGTCGCGCAAGGCGCTGCAGTTCATCGAGCGGCGCCAGCGCAACCGCGCGGCCATCGAAAAGAGCCCCTTCGACAGCCTGGAGGCCGCGATCGCCGCCGGCCAGTCCGGGCTGACCCGGGATGTGGCCGAGGAGATCTCCTACCTGGCCGGGCTGAAGCCGACGACGGGCCTGAAGATCATGTCCGACTCCGGCGGCGAGCCGCTGGCTATACTGTGCAAGGCGACGGGCCTGCCGAAGGCCGCCGTTCGCGCCCTCTGGCGAGGCCTGCGGCGGCCCGAAACCGACGCGGCGGGCCAGCTCCTGCCGGCGCTGGAGCGGGTGCTGATCGCCTACGACATGATCGCCGTCGACCGGGCGCAGACCGTGCTGCGCTACTGGAACTGGTCACTGTCCTCGGCCCTGACGCCGGCGCTGCTGAAGGCCATCGAGGAAGGCGACGAAGAGGCACTCGACGAGTACTCGGTGCCGCAGCGCACTGCGATGCTGGCGTTGTCTAAGGAGTTCGGCCGCTAACAGCCGCCGCTTCAATGCAGCCGCGAAGCGGGCTAGTGCTGTCGGCTCGCGGATTCAGCCAATTTTTCCAGAGCTTTTGTTCAATTGACGGACACTCAATAGAGTCGAGTTGTTATTCGGCCTTGTGCTTGGCCAAACGCGCCTATAATGACCTGGAACCTGCTCGGTGAATCAGTTCACCCCCATTGGGCGCGACTGCGCGCATAAGGACAAGAAGAATGGACCAGAAGTCGGAAGTCATCGAGATGACGGCGGACATCGTTTCCGCCTACGTGGGCAACAATTCTGTTTCCGCCGCTGAGCTGCCCACCCTGATCCAGAGCGTGCACCGCGCCCTGGCCGGCATCTCGACGGGTGGTGAAGTGGTCGAGGCGGCGCCGAAAGAACCGGCCGTGCCGATCCGCCGCTCCATCACCCCCGATTACCTCGTCTGCCTCGAGGACGGCCGCAAGTTCAAGTCGCTGAAGCGGCACCTGCGCACCAAGTACAACATGAGCCCTGAGGAATACCGGGCCAAGTGGGGCCTGCCCAAGGACTACCCGATGGTCGCCCCCAACTACGCCAAGGCCCGTTCGGACCTCGCCAAGCAGATGGGCCTCGGCCAAGGCGGCCGCCAGGCGGCCCGCAAGAAGCGCTAGGACGAAGTTCGCGGTCTCCTTCTCCCCTCGCGGGAGAAGGTGGCCGGCGCAGCCGGTTCGAAGAGGGGGGCTGACTCCGGTCCGAGTCTCCGTTTCCGGGCGCCCTCATCTTCTGAACTCTGAACGAGGCGGTCTCCGGCGTGGGCCCCCGCATTCGAGCCCGCTTCGCGGGGCCAACTTCTCCCGCGAGGGGAGAGGGAGAGGGCGAAGGCCCGCCCCCGCTGTCTCATTTTCGCACGCCCCGCCAAATCTTCGCCGCAAAATCCGACTTTCGACTTGCCGCCGATTCGCGCATCAGGCGATATGTGATTCGTCGTTGATTCCAATCTGTTGTTAAGGAATCTGAACATGGCGGCCCACATTGGAGCCCCAGCTGCAGCGGCCCGAGCGCACGAGGAGCTGTTCGCCTATTGGGCGGGGCTGCGGAGGGACGGACGGCTGCCCGGCCGCGGCGACATCCATCCGAAGGACTTCAAGCGCCTGCTGCCGACGGTCAGCCTGATCGACGTGGTGGGCGATCCGGCCGAGTTCCGGCTGCGGCTGGCCGGCACCGGCCTTTACAGCGTCTACGGCCGCGAGATCACCGGCCGCCCGCTGGAGGAGATCTACAATTCCGCCGCCGCCGAATACTGGCGCGTCGAGCTGGGCAAGGTGGTGGCCGAGCGCCGGCCCGCCGTCGGCGTCCACAGCCTGTCCTGGCGCGGCGCCGGGCACCTGTCGATCCTGTGGCTGCGCCTGCCGCTGGCCTCCAACGGCCGGGACGTAGACATGATCCTCGGCTACGACGCGGTGGTGGGAATGCGCAGCGACACCGGCGTCACCGGCATCCGGGCGGCCTAAGCAGCCGCCAGCGCCTCGGCGTCCCGGCGGATGCGTGTGGCCATGGCCGCCAGGCCGTTGGAGCGCTGTGAGGACAGGGCGCCCGACAGCCCGAGGGTCTCGAACGCCAGCCTCGGGTCGAAGGCCATGATCTCGCCGGGCCTACGCCCGGAGAACAGCCGCAGCAGAATGGCGATCAGCCCGCGCACGATGTGGGCGTCGGAGTCGCCCCGAAAGCTCACCGTCCCGTCGGCCTTGGGCTCGGTGACCAGCCAGACCTGGCTGGCGCAGCCGCGCACCTTGTTGGCGTCGCTGCGCTCGGCGTCGGTCAGCGGCGCGAGCTCCCGGCCCAGCTCGATGACATAGCGGTACCGCTCCTCCCAGTCGCCCAACAGGTCGAACTCGGCGGCCAGGTCGTTCAGCTGGTCTTCGATGGCGCTCATCTGTGGCGCGACTTAAGAGGCCGCAGCCCCC
>NZ_DATAGM010000232.1:0-4222 GCF_036263695.1 Phenylobacterium sp. | reverse complement strand
CTACCTCGGCTTTCCGACCGGCATCAGCGGCCTGGCCCTGATGGCCCGCGCCTACAACCAGGCTCAGAAGTTCGGGGTGGAGATCGCCATTCCCGATGAGGTCGCCAGCCTCGCCGCCCACCCCGCCGGCGGCTTCGCCCTGGCCCTGGCCAATGCCGAGCAGGTGCGCGCCCGCAGCGTGGTGATCGCCGCCGGCGCGCATTACCGACGGCTGCAGGTGGCGGGCATCGAGGAATTGGAGGCGGCCTCCGTCCACTACTGGGCCTCGCCTGTGGAGGCGCGGCTGTGCGCCGGGCAGGAAGTCGCGCTGGTCGGCGCCGGCAACTCGGCCGGACAGGCGGCGGTCTATCTCGCCTCGCAGGTGGAGAAGGTCTGGATGCTGGTCCGCGGGCCGGGGCTGGAGGCGACCATGTCCCGCTACCTCATCGACCGCATCGCCGGGCTGCCGAATGTCGAGGTGGTCACCCGCGCGGAGATCTGCGGCGTCGACGGCTCCGACGGGTCGATGCAGGGCCTGACGTGGCGCGATCGGCGCACAGGCGAGGAGACGCGCCGCCCCATCCGCCACCTCTTTCTGTTTATCGGCGCGGAGCCGCACACCGACTGGCTGGCGGGCTCGGGCATCCAGCTGGACGACAAGGGCTTCATCCGCACCGGCGCCGACCTGCACCCCGGCCGCCGGCCCATGGAGACCAGCCTGGACGGCGCCTTCGCCATCGGCGACATCCGCGCCGGCTCGACCAAGCGGGTGGCCGCGGCGGTCGGAGAGGGCGCCCAGGTCGTCGCCACCCTCCACGCCCACCTGGCGGGGCTCGACCCGATAATCGCCGCGCCCGCCGCCGCCGACCGAGCGAGCGTCATCCCGGACCCGCAGCCCGCATGAGCGACATCCGCATTCTCGGCTTCGCCGGCAGCCTCCGGCGCGCTTCCTACAACCGCGCCCTGCTGCGCGAGGCGCAGGCGCGCGCGCCGGCGGGGATGACTATCGAGGCCTTCGACCTGCTCGAAGTGCCGCTCTACAACGGGGATGTGGAGGCGCAGGGCGATCCACCGGCGGTCGCAGCGCTGAAGCAGTCGATTCGCGCCGCCGACGGCGTCCTGATGGTGACGCCCGAGTACAACCACGGGGTTCCGGCGGTGACCAAGAACGCCGTCGATTGGGCCAGCCGGCCGCCGAACGATGCGGCGCTCTCCGGCAAACCCGTCGGGATCATCGGCGCGTCGCCGGGCATGACCGGCTCGGCGCGCGGCCAGAGCCAGTTGCGCCAGGCCTTCGAGTTCACCAACAGCTTCTGCATGCCGCAGCCGGAGCTTCTGGTCTTTCGCGCCCACGAGAAGTTCGACGCCAACGGGAAGCTCACCGACGAGGCGACCGGTCGCTACCTCGTCCGCTACCTGGAAGCCTTCGCCGCCTGGGTGCGGCGGTTCAAGGACTGACCGCTGCGGTCCGGCCGAAGGTCGCCCGGTACTCCGAGGGCGACACCGTCAGGCGGCGGCGGAAGTGGCGACGCAGGTTCGCCGCGTCGCCGAAGCCGGACAGCCGCGCGACCTCGTCGATGGGCAGGTCGTGGGTCTCAAGGAGCTCGCGAGCACACTCAACCCTAACCCCGATCAGCCAGCTTGCGGGCGGCTCGCCCACCGTCTCCAGGAAGCGCCGGTGCAGACTGCGCTCGCTCAGCGCCGCCATCTGCGCCATGTCGGCGACGCTGAACGGCTGATCGGGCCGGGCGCGGACGTAGGCGAGCACGTCGGACAGGCGCGCATTCTCGCGCTCGGGCACCGGCCGCGGCATGTACTGCAGCTGGCCGCCGTTGCGGTGAGCCGGCACGACGAGGCGGCGGGCGACCTGGTTGGCGACCTCCGCGCCGAAGTCGCGGCGCACGATGTAGAGCGACAGGTCGATGCCCGCCGCGCTGCCGGCCGAGGTGAAGATCCGCCCTTCGTCCACGTAGAGCACCTCGCCGTCGAACCGCAGCGAGGGGTAGCGGGCGGCCAGCGCCTGCGCATAGCGCCAGTGGGTGGTCACGCGCTTGCCGTCCAGCAGCCCGGTCGCCGCCAGCACGAAGACGCCCGAGCAGATCGACATCAGCCGGGCGCCGCGGCCGTGGGCCGCGCGGAGGGCTTCGAGCAGCGGGGCCGGCGGCTCGATGTCGACGCCCTTCCAGCCCGGCGCGATGATCAGGTCGGCCTCGGAGAGCAGTTCGAGGCCGGCGTCGACCTGCACCGTCAGCCCGCCCATGGCCCGCAACGGCCCCGGCTCGACCGCGCAGCTGGCGAACCGGTACCAGCCGGGACCGAGCTCCGGCCGCGGCAGGCCGAAGACCTCGGCGGCGACGCCGTACTCGAAGGTGCACAGCCTGTCGTAGACGAGCGCGGCGACCACGGGTCCGGAGCGGTTTGGCATGATCTGTACGATCATAGTCAGATCCGCCACTGAGCGACAGTCCCGCTTAGCCTTAGGTTCCGGCCTCACTTGAGCTGGAGACCCGCCATGTCGCTTGTCAGCGAAATACCCGCCGCGCCCCCCGCCGAGGCGCTCGCCCACTTCGAGGCCGAGTTCACCTTCCAGACCGACTGCTGGGACGTGCACAACGCCATCACCACCGGCCAGAAGGACTTCGTCCTGTTGGACGTGCGCAGCCACGAGGCCCACGCCGCCGGCCACGTGCCCACCGCCGTCAGCCTGCCGCACGGCAAGATCATCGCCGGCAAGCTGGCCGAATGGCCGGCGGAAGCCCTGTTCGTCGTCTATTGCGCGGGGCCGCACTGCAACGGGGCGGCGCGGGCGGCGGTGCGGCTCGCCCGCCTGGGCCGGCCGGTGAAGGTCATGCCTGGCGGGATCACCGGCTGGCTCGACGAAGGCTTTGAGCTGGCGCGCGCGCTGGCGCACGCCTGACCCCGATGGCCGCCTTCGTTCGCGCGGCCGAACCGCAGGACCTGGCGCAGATCGTCCGCCTCTGCGCCGAGCACGCGAGGTTCGAGGGGGCCTCGCTCGACGTCGCCGGGCTGGCCGAGCGGCTGGAGGCGGCGCTGTTCGGCTCCGCGCCCCGCCTCTGGGCCTGGGTCGTCGAGGCGGGCGGCGGCCTCGCCGGCTACGCCACCGCCAGCGTCGAGTTCTCGACGTGGGCCGGTCGCGACTACGTGCACATGGACTGCCTTTACCTGCAGGCGCCGATGCGGGGGACCGGGCTCGGCCGGCGGCTTATGGAGGAAGTCTTCGCCGCCGCGCGCCGCGCCAGCTGCGCCGAGGTCCAGTGGCAGACCCCGCCCTGGAACGCCCCGGCGATCGCTTTCTACCGCGCGATGGGGGCGGAAGGCGCCGACAAGGTGCGCTTCCGCACAGCGGTGGGTGGCAGGTAGCGCCCGCGGCGCTCGTCATGGCCGGCTTGATGGCGGCCACTTGTCCTGATGAGCCTGCAACATGCGCAACGGGCTGGGTCGCCGGGACAAGCCCGGCGACGACGGCGGAGGTTAGTACCGATAGTGCTCCGGCTTGAACGGCCCCTGCGGCGAGACGCCGATGTAGGAGGCCTGTTCCGGGCTCATCTGGGTCAGCTTGGCGCCGAGTTTTTCGAGGTGCAGCAGGGCGACCTTCTCATCCAGGCGCTTGGGCAGGGTGTAGACCTGGTTCTTGTAGGCCTGGCCGTTGGTCCACAGTTCGATCTGGGCCAGCGTCTGGTTGGTGAAGGACGCGCTCATCACGAAGCTCGGGTGGCCCGTGGCGTTGCCCAGGTTCACCAGGCGGCCTTCCGACAGGACGATGATCTTCTTGCCGTCCGGGAATTCCACGTGGTGGACCTGATCCTTGATCTTGTCCCACTTGTAGTTCTTCAGGCCGGCGATCTGGATCTCGGAGTCGAAGTGGCCGATGTTGCAGACGATGGCGTTGTTCTTCATCCGCCGCATGTGGTCGACGGTGATGACGTCCTTGTTGCCGGTGGCGGTGACGTAGATGTCGGCCTTGTCGAGGGTGTCTTCGATGGTCAGCACCTCATAGCCTTCCATCGCGGCCTGCAGGGCGCAGATCGGGTCGATCTCGGTGACCACCACGCGGGCGCCGCCGTTGCGCAGTGAGGCCGCCGAGCCCTTGCCCACGTCGCCGTAGCCGCAGACCACCGCCACCTTGCCCGACAGCATGACGTCGGTCGCCCGGCGGATGCCGTCCACCAGGCTCTCGCGGCAGCCATAGAGGTTGTCGAACTTGGACTTGGTGACGCTGTCG
>NZ_DATAGM010000231.1:0-4620 GCF_036263695.1 Phenylobacterium sp. | reverse complement strand
CTCCAGCATCTGCTGATAGAGCTCGACGCCGATCTCGCGGATGTGGCCTGACTGCTCCTCGCCCAACAGGTTGCCGCCGCCGCGGATGTCGAGGTCGTGGCTGGCCAGCTGGAAGCCGGCGCCCAGGCTGTCGAGCGACTGCAGCACCTTCAGCCGCTTCTCCGCCGAAAGGGTGATCGACCGCTCGGCCGGTGTCGTCAGATAGGCGTAGGCGCGGGTCTTGGCCCGGCCGACCCGGCCGCGGATCTGGTAGAGCTGGGCCAGGCCGAACATGTCCGCCCGGTGCACGACGAGGGTGTTGGCGGTGGGGATGTCGAGGCCGGACTCCACGATCGTCGTCGACAGCAGCACGTCGTACTGGCCGTCGTAGAAGGCGCTCATCACCTCCTCGAGTTGGGTCGGCGCCATCTGGCCGTGGCCGACCACGAAGCGGACCTCGGGGACCTGCTCGCGCAGGAACCGCTGCAGGTCCGGCAGGTCGGCGATGCGCGGCGCGACATAGTAGGCCTGACCGCCTCGGTACTTCTCGCGCAGCAGGGCTTCGCGGACCACGACCGGGTCCCAGGGCGTAATGTAGGTCCGCACCGCCAGCCGGTCGACCGGCGGGGTGGCGATGATCGACATCTCGCGGATGCCCGACAGCGACATCTGCAGGGTGCGCGGGATCGGCGTCGCGGTCAGCGTCAGCATGTGCACGTCGGCGCGAAGCTCCTTGAGCTTCTCCTTGTGCTTGACCCCGAAGTGCTGCTCCTCGTCGACGATCACCAGGCCCAGGTTCTTGAAGCCGACCTGCTTCGACAGCACCGCGTGGGTGCCGACGACGATCTCCACTTCGCCCTTCTTCAGCGCCTCGCGGGTCTCGGCGGCCTCCTTGGCGGGCACCAGGCGCGAGAGGCGGCGCACGCGCACTGGCCAGCCCTCGAACCGCTCGACGAAAGTCTTGTAGTGCTGCCGAGCCAGCAGCGTCGTCGGGCAGACCACGGCCACCTGCTGACCGCTCATTGCCACCACGAACGCGGCGCGCAGGGCGACCTCGGTCTTGCCGAAGCCCACGTCGCCGCAGATCAGCCGGTCCATCGGCTTGCCGGAGCCGAGGTCGCCCAGCACATCGCCGATGGCGGCCAGCTGGTCGTCGGTCTCCTCGTACGGGAAGCGCGCGCAGAACTCGTCGAACACCCCGTGCGGCGGCTCGACTTCCTCGGTCGACTTCAGGGCGCGTTGGGCGGCCAGGCGGATCAGCCCCTCGGCCATCTCGCGCAGCCGCTCCTTGGCCCGCGCCTTGCGGGCCTGCCAGGCCGCGCCGCCCAGCTTGTCGAGCTGCACGCCTTCGGAATCGGCGCCGTAGCGGGTGAGGAGGTCGATGTTCTCGACCGGCAGGTAGAGCTTCGCCTCCCCGCCGTACTGCAGCTCCAGGCAGTCGTGCGGCGCGCCCTGGACCTCGAGGGTCTTCAGGCCGTCGTAGCGCCCGATGCCGTGGTCGATGTGGACCACCAGGTCGCCGGTGGTCAGCGCCGAGGCCTCGGCGAGGAAGTTGGAGGCCCTGCGGCGCTTGCGCGGCCGGGCCAGCCGGTCGCCGAGGATGTCGGTTTCCGAGATGACCGCCAAGTCGTCCGTCTCGAACCCGGCCTCCAGCGGCAGCACCACCCGCTGCGGGACCTTGGGATCGGCCGCCTTGGCCTGGTCCCAATAGGCGGCGAACGGCACGCGGCCCAGCCCGTGGTCGGTGAGCATGCCCGCCAGCCGCTCGGACGAGCCCTCGGACCAGGAGGCGAACAGCACGCGCTTGCCGGCGGCGGCCAGCTTGCGGGCGTGGTCGGCGGTGGCCTCAAACAGGTTGACGCTGTCCTGCTTTCGCTCGGCGGCGAAGTTGCGGCCCTGCCGCGCGCCGAGATCGGCGACCACCTCGCCCTCGGCCTCCTGGAAGGCGGAGAAGCGGCGAGTCGGGTGGCTGGCCAGCGACCGGTCCCACTCGTCCTCCGTCAGGTAGAGTCGCTCGGGCGGCAGCGGATGGTACTGGGCCTTGCGATCGGCCTGGGCGCGGGCGTCGTAGGCGTCGCGGAGCATCGCCAGCCGCTCGTCCCGCGCCTCGCGGGCGAGGTGATCGAGAGCGATCAGCGAGTCCTTCGGCAGGTAGTCGAGCAGCGTCTCCATGCGCTCGTAGAACAGCGGCAGCCAATGCTCCATGCCGGCCCGGCGACCGCCTTCGCTGACGGTGGCGTAGAGCGGATCGTCCCCGGCCGCGCCGAACGCCTCCAGGTAGCCCTGCCGAAAGCGCGAGATCGCCTTGGCGTCGACCAGCGCCTCGGACACCGGCAGCAGGTCGACGGACTTCAGCTGCCTCGTGGAGCGCTGGGTCTCCGGATCGAAGGCGCGGATGGATTCCAGGGTGTCGCCGAATAGGTCGAGTCGCACCGGCTCCTCGGCGTTCGGCGGAAAGACGTCGATGACGCCCCCCCGGATGGCGAACTCGCCCCGCTCGGAGACGGTGGAGGCCCGCACGTAGCCGTTGACGCCGAAGTAGCGCTCAAGGTCGGCCACCTCGACCACCCGGCCGACCACGGTCGAGAAGGTCGCCTGTTTGACGTCGGCCCTCGGCGGCACGCGCTGCAGCAGCGCCGGCACGGCGACCACCAGGAGAGCCGGTTTCTTCGGATCAAAGCCGTCGGCGAGCCGGGCGAGCGTCGTCATCCGCTGCGCCGCGACGCCTGGCGATGGCCCAATGCGATCGTAGGGCAGGCAGTCCCAGGACGGGAAGCGCAACACCTCCAGCCCGGGCGCGAAGAAGGCGAGGGAGTCGGCGAAGGCGCTCATCCGCGCCGTGTCGCGGGCCACGAACACCGACAGCCCGCGGCGGGCGCGGACGATGTCGGCCATCACCAGGGCGTCGAAGCCCTCCGGCGCGCCGACCAGGTCCAGCCGGCCGGGATCGTCGGCGATGCGCCGCACGTCGGCGCGGGTCAGCGCCCGGGCGTCGTCAGCCGCCATTGCGCCCTTCCCGGGCCTCGAAGGCCTCGAAGCGGAACTGCTTGAGCATGCGCATCACGTCGCCGTCGAACGCCGCCGGCGTCGGGCGGCGCTCGATGATCCACTCGTAGATGTCCTGATCCGGCTGATCGAGCAGCGCCTCGAAGGCGTCCAGCTGCTCGGGGGTGAGGTTCGGGCCGTGCTTGTCCGCGAACGGCCCCAGGATGAGGTCCGCTTCCTTGAAGCCGCGTCGCCACGCCCGGAAACGCAGCCGTTTGAGCCTGATCTCGTCCATGTCAGCCTTGAAGAGCGGCCCATATAGGGTGCGCACGGGGCGAGCGCCAGCCGCTATCATCCCCGCATGCGGCCGGAGATTCTGTTCCCCCTGTTCGCGCCCGCGACCTCGCTGAAGGGGGTCGGGCCGCGCGTCGCGCCGCTCGTGGAGAAGCTGGCCGGCCCGATCGTGCGCGACGTGGCCTTCCTCAACCCCCACTCGCTGGTCCGCCGCACGCCGGCGACAGTTGCCGACGCCCTCGAAGGCGAAGTGCAGACATTCGAGGTTACCATCGAGTCCTACGCCAAGCCGCGTGGTCCGAACCAGCCGTGGCGAATCCGCTGCTTCGATGCGACCGGCTTCCTTTCCCTGGTGTTCTTCGGGAGCTTCGGGGCGAGCCTGGAGGGGCGCCATCCAGCGAACGCGCGCCGCATAGTCAGCGGCAAGGTCGAGCGCTTTCGCGACGAGCTACAGATCACCCACCCCGACTACATCGTCGAGCCGGACAAGGCCGAGACCATTCCAGAGCTGGAGCCGGTCTATCCGGCCACCGCCGGCCTACCGCCCCGCACCGTCCGCCGTCTGGCGCTGGAGGCGGCGAGCCGGGTCCCTGCCCTGCCCGAGTGGCAGGACCCGGCCTGGCTGCGCCAGGAGAGGTTCCCGACCTGGCAGGAGGCGCTCGCCCGGCTGCACAATCCGCAGAGCGAGGCCGACCTCCTTCCCCAGGCCCGTCACCAGCGCCGGCTTGCTTACGACGAACTGCTGGCCCACCAGCTGGCGATGGCCCAGCGCAAGGCGGCGCGGCGCGCCGATCCCGCGCCCAGGCTCGCGCCGGGCGACATCGCCCCCCGCATTGAGGCCGACCTGCCCTTCGCCCTGACCGGCGCGCAGAAGCGCTCGCTGGCCGAGATCCGCGCCGACCTGTCCGCCGGCGAGCGAATGAGCCGGTTGCTTCAAGGGGACGTGGGGTCGGGAAAGACTGTGGTCGCCATGCTGGCTATGGCCGATGTCGCCGCGGCCGGCGGCCAGACCGCCTTGATGGCGCCCACAGAGATCCTGGCCCGCCAGCACTTCGAGACGCTGGCCGAGCCGCTGCGGGCGCACGGGGTAGAGGTCGTGCTGCTCACCGGCCGCGACCGGGGCCCAGGCCGGGCCGAGAAGCTCGCGGCCCTGGCGAGCGGTCAGGCCAAGGTCGCGGTCGGCACCCACGCCCTCTTCCAGGACGAGGTCGCCTTTCACCGGCTGATGCTGGCGGTCATCGACGAGCAGCACCGGTTCGGCGTCGCCGAGCGCCAGCGGCTGCAGGCGAAGGGCGAAGCCGTGCACCTGCTCGCCATGTCGGCGACGCCGATCCCGAGGACCCTGGAGCTGACGGTCTACGG
>NZ_DATAGM010000230.1:0-3986 GCF_036263695.1 Phenylobacterium sp. | reverse complement strand
CACCTCGTAGCCGTGGCAATAGGGGCAGTGCAGTACGCTGACGCCCCAGCGGGGCGACATGGTAGGCAGCGGCAGGTCGTCGACCAGCCCGGTCGCCAGCACGAGACGCCGCCCCTCGGCGACGCCCGCATCGGCCAGGTCCACGGCGAAGGCGTCACCGGCGGCCCGCGCCGCCACAGCCTGGCCGTCGACAAAATCGACCGTCGGGTAGGCCGAGAGCTGCCGCAGCCCCTCCCGAACGATCGTTGCCGGCGAGGCCCCATCCTGGCCCAGGAAGCCGTGGGAGGCTTCAGAGAACCGGTTGCGCGGTCGGCCTGCGTCCACCAGCAGGACCCTGCGCTGCGCCCGGGCCAGCTGCATGGCGGCCGACAGGCCAGCGAAGCTGCCGCCCACGATGATCACGTCATAGAGCACGTCCGCACCTCATGTATCTACCGGTGTTACATATGCGCTGCCAGCCGCCTTTCCGCAACTTCTTTTGTTTCGTGAGGAGAGGATGTAAGAAGCGGAATGCGCACCGACAGCCGCCTCTCCCGCATGCTCCACGTGCTCATCCACATGGCGCGGCACGACGGACCGGTGACCTCCGAGGTCATCGCCCGGATGCTCAACACCAACCCGGTCGTGGTGCGCCGGACGATGGCCGGGCTGCGGGACAGGGGCTTCGTCGCCTCCGAGAAGGGCCACGGTGGCGGATGGGTGCTCACCAGGCCTCTGGAGAGCATCACCCTGCGCGACATCTATGACGCCCTGGGAAAGCCGACGCTGTTCGCCATCGGAATCGCCGATGACGCGCCCGAGTGCCTCGTCGAGCAGGCGGTCAACGCCGCCCTGGGCGACGCTCTGGCCGAGGCCGAGCAACGCCTGCTGGCGCGTTTCGGAAAGGTCACGATCGCGAGCCTCGCCGCCGACTTCGACCGCCGCGAGCGCGAACGCTCAGCCGCGACGGCGGCGGGCTGACACCTCAGACCGCCTCCTTGATCTCCCTGGCCGGCGGCGCGGGCAGGCCGGCCGCTGCGAGCCGCCGCTTCTGTTCTGCGAGCCTGGCCGCCATCGCGCGCCTGCGCCGCCACGGACGCCACGCGTCCGCCCGGCTGATCGGATCACCGATGTGGTGGGCGGCGATGAAGGCGGCGAGGGGGCCGAGCTTCTGCGGCTCGAGCCTTTGCAGGCGTGGCGCACCACCCGCCTGCAGCAGGGCGATGGCGCCGCCAAGCGAACCGGCCTTGACCGTCGCCGCCTCGACCTCCGCCGCCGAGACACCGAGCCAGTGGGCGACCTCGCGGCTGCGCAGGTCGCGGATCTCCATCCGCGTCCGCGCCGCTGTCGGTCCCGCGGCCTCGATCGAGACGTCGCACTCGGTGTCGTAGCCTGACGAGCGGTTGTTGAGGTTGGTGGAGCCGATCCGCACCAGGTCGTCGTCGATGATGGCCAATTTGGCGTGGACGATGATGATCCGCTCGCTCTCGGTGACCGGGCAGAAGGTGTGCAGCCGTCGGTGTTTGTTCGCCAGCTCCAGCCGCTTCAGGAAGACGCTGCGGGTCCGGTCCATGGTCATCTGGTCGAACCAGCTGGGGCAGTGGAGGGTGGAGATCAGCACCACCTCTGGGCCGTCCGGCTCCTCCAGCCGCGCGGCCAGCGCCTCGGCCATGATCGGCGAGGTCATGTATTGGTTCTCGAGGTAGATCAGACGCTTGGCCTTAGCGATCAGGGCCAGGAACAGGGCCTCGTTCTCGCGCAGCTCGGGCTGCCCGCGGAACGGCGAGCGGGTGCGGGAGATCCCCACCGGCACGGGGCCGAAGGTCGGGGCCAGGCAGGATGGCCAAGGCGAGACCTGCGGCGCTTCCAGCGGGCGCGGCACGTCCTGGCCGGTGGCCGAGCGCCAGCGCTCGCGGAACAGCTCGCCCAGAGCCCTGGCCGGCTCGCCCTCGAGGGCGCTCATCAGCTCGTGGCGCGAGGGATAGCACTTGCCGCCCCTGCGGACACGCCGGGCGTCGTCGTCCTCGTGACAGGCGGTGTCCCAGCGGTCCGGGCCGATGTCCCCGCCGCCGCAGAAGGCGAGCCAGTCGTCGATGATGATCATCTTCTGATGGTGGCTGGCGCCGACCGGCAAATGGCCGTCCAGCTTCATCTTCACTGACGTGCCGGTGAAGCAGCGCCGGTCCTTGACGGTGAAGAAGTTCTGGGTCGCCGAAATGGGCAGCGAGGCCTTCCAGCAGAGCAGGCGGATGTCGAGGTGCGGCTTCTCCTCCGCCAGAGCCTTCAGGAACGGCCCGATCCGGTCGCCGTCCGCCGCCTCGCCGCCGGGCAGCGGATCGAAAGCGGTGTCCGGGTCAAAGGCCCAGTTGAGGAAGTGGATGGAGCGGCGTGCGTTCTTCATCGCCGCCTTCGCGGCCACGAAGTAGTCCGCCATGTCGATGATCACCGCGGCGCGCGCGGCGCGCTCGACACGCCAGCAGGTGGTCCCGGGCTCCAGCAGCACTCACCCCTCCTTACAGCGCAGCTGGGAAATGCGCGCCCAAGGTCAAGGTTCCTGCCGGGTCAGGACTCCGCGCGCTCGCGGGCGCCCATTTCGGCAAGGTCGCGTTCGGCGGCGATGTAGCCGAAGGCGAAGCGGCTGCGGCCCTGCAGGATCTGCTCGAACACCTCGCGGGCCCGGTCGGTCTCGCCGTTGTAGAGATGCCAGTTCCCGACGCCGTAGCCCTGCGTCGCGTAGATGGTCTCCACGTCGTGGATCACCTGGCTGCCCTTGTCCGGGCTCAACAGATCCTCCGGCCGGAACTCGCCGCGGTACATCCGCAGGCGGCGATAGTAGGAGGGCCCCTCCACGAACGCCTCGTCCGGCAGGCCCTCGGGGATGGTCGCCAGCACCTGCGTCGCCGCCGCCGCGTCGCCCTTGCGGCGCAGGGTCATGTAGAGCCAGTCCGCGCAGGCGGTGAGCCCGTCATAGTCGGCCGGCCGCACCCAGTCCTGACAGCGGCGGTAGGCGGCCTCCGCCGCATCCCACTCCCGCAGCAGATAGTGCGCGAGCGCCAGGTGGTACCAGGTGTTGAACTGGATGCTGGTGGCTGGCACCGGCAGCTCGTTGCCCGGCCCGTCCGGCTCGATCCACTCGTCCATGCCCTCGATCAGCGCCGCCGCCCGCGCCAGGTCGTCCCGCCCCTCGGCAAAGCGCCGCGTCGATAAATAGCGGTGCCCCCGCTGCCGCAGCAGCTCGAACGAGTCCGGAAACCGCTCCAGCCCCTCGCTGAACACCGCGATGGCCTCCTCGATGCGGTAGCGGAAGCCGAGGACGCGGCCGTACCAGACGGTGTGGGCGAGGGTGGGGTCGGCTTCATACGCGGCCTGGGCGGCGGCGAGGGTGCGGCGGGAGCGGTCGCGGATGTCGTCGGTCATTGGACAATTGGAAGGGGCGAAGTCCACGATGGCAAGGCGGAGGCGAAAGGTCGCTCCGCGGACCGGCGGCCGCCGATTGGCGGCGCCCCTGTGCCGCAGCTAGAGGAGCTCGATGCAAGCTCTCCAGATCTTCGCCGCGGCGGCCCTCGCCATCCAGCTCGCTCCGGGCGAGGTCTCGTCCCCGCGCAACGACTACAACTACACCGTCGCGAGCTCCGGAGAGCTTGCGGTTTTCGCCAGGTCCGACGCCGAGTTCGCCCGCGCGAAGGTCCTGGTGCGCCGCAAGGGCGCAGAGCCGGAGCTGATCGGCTTTTCCGACACCCGCTACAGCGACTCCGACCCGCAAATCTCCGCCGACGGGCGCACGCTCTGGTTCGTCTCCGACCGGCCGACGGGCGAGCGGCCTGGCGGCGACCTGAACATTTGGCGTTCGCACGTGGCCGATGGCCGTTGGACTGCGCCCGAGCCGATCTCCCGCGCCAACAGCCCCGGCGTGGAGCTCGGACCCGAGGTTCACGACGGCCGCCTGACCTTCAACTCGACGCGCAAGGGCGGCCCCGGAGGGCTCGACATCTGGTCCATGCCCCTGG
>NZ_DATAGM010000229.1:0-5723 GCF_036263695.1 Phenylobacterium sp. | reverse complement strand
CACCTCGTCGGCGCGGGCCTTGGCTTCGGCGGTGGTGAGTTTCATGTCAGGCGTTTCCCGGCTAGGTGCGCGAACGATACCGCCGGTGTTCCAGCCAAGCTTTTATGGCGGATGGTCGCAGTGGGAGCCGCCGCGCCCCCTCCACCCGCTCGTCCCGGCGAAAGCCGGGATCCAGATCCAAGGTCTGATGAGCGGCTGGATGAGTGCTGCGCTACATGGACGGCGTGTCTGCGTTCGCCATTCTGGGTCCCGGCGTCCGCCGGGATGATCGGGTAAGAAGGGCTGATGAACCGGTTCGAGCCGTGGCTGGCGAAGTGGGGCCTGACGCCCGACGGCGCGCCGTTCGAGTCGCTGGCCGGGGCCCTGCTGCCGGTACGGCGCGGGGAGGCGCCGGCGATGCTGAAGCTCGCCACCGCCGAGGAGGAGAAGCGCGGGGCGGCGCTCTTGGCCTGGTACGGCGGCGAGGGGGCCGTACGCGTGCTGGCGCTCGAGGCCGAGGCGCTGCTGATGGAGCGGGCCGTGGGAACGCTGACCCTCGCCGAGATGGCGCGGAGCGGCGAAGACGAGGCGGCGACGCGCATCCTCTGCGAGACGGCCGCCAGGCTGCACGAGCCTCGGGACGACGATCCGCCGCAGAGCCTCGTTCCCCTGCCGCTGTGGTTCCGGGAGCTGGCGGTGGCGGCCAACCGCCACGGCGGGCCCTACGCCCTGGCCGCCTCGGTCGCCCAGGAGCTGCTGCAGACGCCGCAGGACATCGTCGTGCTGCACGGGGACATCCACCACGGCAACGTGCTGCACGACGCGCAGCGCGGCTGGCTGGCGATCGATCCGAAGGGGGTGGTCGGCGAGCGCGGCTACGATCACGCCAACATGCTGTGCAACCCGGACGTGGTGACGGCGACCGCGCCCGGGCGGCTGGCCGACCAGCTGGACGTGATCTGCGAGGCGGCAGGGCTGGAGCACGAGCGGCAGCTGATGTGGACGATCGCCTACTGCGGCCTCTCGGCCAGCTGGACGCTCAGCGACGGCGACGATCCATGGCGCGCGCTGAGGATACTTGAGATCGCGGCGGAGGAGTTGGGGGTGTCATAACTCAGGTCATCCCGGCCGAAGCGCAGCGGAGAGCCGGGACCCAGAGGTGGCGCGGGGGCGTCTGGGTCCCGGATGAGCCGCTTCGCGGCTCTCCGGGATGACAGGAGCTAAGCCGTGACCTTCGCCGCGTTGTCTCCACGCCCTAGCGGATCGCGCAGGGGGTGGCCGTTCGGCACGAACTCCAGCGACACCGAGTTGATGCAGTAGCGCAGCCGGGTGGGCGGCGGGCCGTCGGGGAAGACGTGGCCCTGGTGGCTGTCACAGCGGGCGCAGCGGGTCTCGATGCGCACCATGCCGTAGCTGACGTCGCGCACGCCGATCACATGGGCCTCGTCGATGGGCGCGTAGAAGCTCGGCCAGCCGGTGCCGCTCTCGAACTTGGTCCTGGCCTGGAACAGCGGCAGTCCGCAGAGGCGGCAGCAGTAGGCGCCGTCCTCCTTGTTATCCAGAAGGCCGCCGCAGAAGGGCGCCTCGGTGCCGTGGTGCAGGAGGACGTCGGCCTCCTCCGGGGTGAGGTCGGCTTCCAGGCGCTTGCGTTCCTCAGCGGAAGGCGGCGAGAGGTCGAAACCGGAGGGGGAGACCGCTGGCGTGCTCATGCCGGTCAATTTAAGGTCCCGCCGACGACGCACCAAGGCCGGAGGACGGATTAGACCATGCTGACGTCTACGACGCCGGAGATTCCCGGGCGCGAGGTGGCCGAGACCCTCGGTGTGGTCTCGGGCGAGGCGATCATCGGGGCCCACATCTTCCGCGACTTCTTCGCCGGCATCACAAACATCATCGGCGGCCGGGCCGGAGGCTACGAGAAGGCGCTGCGCCAGGCGCGCGACATCGCCCTGCAGGAGATGTGCGACGAGGCGGCCGGCCGCGGCGCGACGGCGGTCATCGGCATCGACCTCGACTACGAGGCTCTCGGGGCCGACAACGGCATGCTGATGGTCACCGCCGCGGGCACGGCGGTTCGGCTGCGCTAGGCGAAGGGACGTGTTCGGAAAGATCCTCATCGCCAACCGGGGCGAGATCGCGGTCCGGATCATCAAGACCTGCCGGCGGATGGGCATCCGCACCGTGGTCGTCTACTCCGAAGCCGACGCCGACAGCCTGGCGGTCGAGATGGCCGACGAGTCGGTGTTCATCGGCCCGCCGCCGGCCGCCCAGTCTTACCTGGTGATGGACAAGATCGTCGACGCCTGCCGCCAGACGGGCACCGAGGCCGTCCACCCCGGTTTCGGCTTCCTCTCCGAGAACCCGGTGTTCGCGAAACGGCTGGCGGAGGAGGGGATCGTGTTCATCGGCCCCAATCCCGAGGCCATTGCGGCCATGGGGGACAAGATCGCCTCCAAACGCGCCGCCCAGGCGGCCGGCGTCTCCACCGTGCCGGGGCACGTGGGCGAGATCGCCGACGTGGCCGAAGCGGTGCGGATCAGCCGCGAGGTCGGCTATCCAGTGATGATCAAGGCCTCGGCCGGCGGCGGCGGCAAGGGGATCCGCGTCGCCCGCTCCGACCAGGACGTGGAGGAGGGCTTCCCCGCGGTGCGCGCCGAGGCCGCCGCCAGCTTCGGCGACGACCGCATCTTCATCGAGAAGTTCATCGAAAGCCCGCGCCACATCGAGGTGCAGGTGCTGGGCGACAAGCACGGGAACATCGTCCACCTGTTCGAGCGGGAATGCTCGATCCAGCGGCGCAATCAGAAGGTCGTCGAGGAGGCGCCGAGCCCGCTGCTGGACGAGCCGACCCGGGCGGCGATGGGGGCGCAGGCGATCGCGCTGGCCCGGGCCGTGGGCTACGATTCGGCGGGCACCGTCGAGTTCGTGGCCGGGCAGGACAAGAGCTTCTTCTTCCTCGAGATGAACACCCGGCTGCAGGTGGAGCACCCGGTCACCGAGCTGATCACCGGGATCGACCTCGTCGAGCAGATGATCCGGGTGGCGGCGGGCGAGCCGCTGGGCTTCTCGCAGGCCGACCTGAAGATCGACGGCTGGGCCATCGAGAGCCGCATCTACGCCGAGGACCCCTACCGGGGCTTCCTGCCGTCGGTCGGGCGGCTGGTTCGCTACGACCCGCCGGGCGAGGGGGAACTGGGCGCCGGCAAGGTGCGCAACGACGCCGGGGTGCGCGAAGGCGACGAGATCTCCATGTTCTACGACCCGATGATCTCCAAGCTGGCCACCTGGGGGCCGGACCGGATCACCGCGGTGGACACCATGGCCGCCGCCCTCGAGGACTTCCACATCGAGGGGCCGGGGCACAACATCCCCTTCTTGTCGGCGGTGATGGACGAGCAGCGGTTCCGCGACGGGCGGCTCTCCACCAGCTACATCGGCGACGTGTTCCCGGAGGGCTTCCACGGCGTTCCGCCGACCGACGCCGACCGGGACGTGATCACCGCCGCAGGCTGCGCCATGCATCTGGTCCTCGCGCAACGGGCCGACCGGACACGGCCGCCTCGTGAGGACTGGGTGGTGCTCGTCGGTCAGGCGAGGCGGCCGGTGCGGCTGTCCTGGGCCGGCGATGCTTTGAAGGTCGAGCTGACCGACGAGGGCCGCACCCTGCTGCTCACTGACATCGCCTGGCGGCCGGGCCAGCCGGTGTTCCGCGGCGCGATCGACGGGCGCGGCTTTGCGCTGCAGGTGCGCGCGGCGGCGGAGGGCTTTACCATTCGGCGCCGCGCCTGCAGCCTGCACGTGCTGGTCCTGACGCCGCGTTCGGCCGAGCTGCACGGGAAGCTGCCGCCCAAGAAGGCTGCCGACACCTCCAAGCTGGTGGTCTCGCCGATGCCGGGGCTGGTGGTCGCGCTGGACGTGGCGCCCGGACAGGAGGTCAAGGCCGGCGAGCAGGTGGCCATCGTCGAGGCGATGAAGATGCAGAACATCATTCGCGCCGAGCGGGACGGGGTGGTGAAGACGGTGGGCGCCAAGCCCGGCGACAGCGTCTCGGCGGACGAAGTGCTGGTGGAGTTTGCGTGAGCGATATGGCCAGGAAGCCCAACGGCCACGACCAGAGACCCGAGGTGGTGGACCTGCGCCGCTACCGTCAGGCGGCCGCCAAGCGTAAGCCCCAGGCCCCGCCGCCGCCGCCCAACAACCGCGGCCGCCGGCCCGGACAGGGCGAGTCCTTCATCGGCTCGCGCAAGAACGCTGGCCTGATCCTCGCGATCGTCGTCGTGGTGCTGCTGCTGCTGACCATCGGCCCGGGCGTGATGCGGCTGCTGGCCGTCTTGTCCTTCTCCCAGTGAGCGGACGGCGATGAACTGGGCCGAGCTGTTCTTCAGCGCCGGCGGGCGGGCTCCACGGGGAGCCTCGCTGATCGCCGCGGCCGTGCTGGTGACGCTCGCCGCGCTCTACGAGGCGGCCATGGGACCGACCCTGCACTGGATTACCGGTTGGTTCGTCTATCCGGCGCTGATCTATTCGGGCGCCTGCGTGCTCTCGAAGCGGTTGCACGACCGCGGCCGCTCCGGCTGGTGGGCGGGGCTGGTGCTGCTGGCGGTGGTGGCGGTGTGGCCCAGGCCCGAGAGCTTCTTCGACTTCCTGTTCGTGCTGGTGCTGCTCTGGGCGCTGGTCGAGCTCGGGGTCATGGGCGGCGAGCCCGGGACCAACCGCTACGGTCCGAACCCGCTGCGGCTCGCGACGGCTTAACACCTTCCGTCATCCCCGCACGGCCGTAAGGCCGATCCGGGACCCAGTCCTCTGTGCGGAAGTCTGGGTCCCGGCTCTCCGCTGCGCTTTGGCCGGGATGACGGCAAAGTCAGTGCAGCGTTCGCGCCGGCATCGGCCCGGTGCCCGTCAAGGCCTGGAGGATCTCTGTCCGGCGGGCGGCGAGCTGTTCACCGAGTTCGTAGAGATCCAGGTCAGTCTGGCGGATCTTCGGGAAGAACTCGGTCTCTTCTTCCGTCACGTGGGTCTGGATAGCGGCCGACAGGGTGAGAACCAGATCCTCCTCCTCGGACGTGGCCGCGCCCGCCTCGACGATCCGGTCGATCAGCTGCTTGGCCTCGTCGTGCTCGCGCTCGGCCTCCTCGACCATCCCCTTGTCGGCGAAGGCCTTGCGGGCGGCGGGATAGAGGACCTCCTCCTCGGCCTGCATGTGGGCCATCAGCGCCGTGCAGATGCGCACCGCCCAGGCCTCCTTGTACGAAGGGTCGGTCTCGAACTGGTAGGCGTCGAACCAGCCCATCACCACCCTGTGGTCCTCCTCCAGGAGGCGGGTGACGTCGGCGGCGACCTTCTGGCCGGCCTTGGCGTACTCGGTCGGCGTGGTGGGATCGCCGCGCATGCGGTTCATCATGTCCTTGGCGGGGGACCTGAGGTCCCCCGACATGTGGCTCATCGCGGCTTTGAGGCGCTGGAACATCGCTGCGCCTCCCTACGCCTGCACGCCGGGGTGCTGGTCGGAGTAGCCGCGGGTGCGTCCGTCGCCGCCCTGGCGCAGGCCCTCTACCGGATTGTCGCCGTCGGTCTCCAGCCGGTAGTCGCGGCCGTTGGCCTGGCGGTTCATGTCGATGACCTGCTCGCTTGGCGTACCGCCCTGGTTCACCCGGCTGTTGTAGGCGAAGTAGCGATCTTCCTGGCCCAGGCTGCCGACTGGCACGAAGTCGCTGTCCTTGGAGGTCAGGTGCACCTGGCCGTCG